>NZ_JADBUZ010000006.1:0-28817 GCF_020245305.1 Microcystis sp. M20BS1
ACACCCCACACCCCACACCCCACACCCCACACCCCACACCCCACACCCTACACCCTACACCCTACACCCCACACCCCACACCCCACACCCCACACCCCACACCCCACACCCTACACCCTACACCCCACTTTCCCACTTCCCCACCAGCAAACCCTAGATATTTCGACAAAATTGCCATGCAGAACAACGATAAGGAAAAATTCTGCTATATTATCTGCTAACTCTCTAGAAAACCCAATTAGTTTAATAATCTTTTCCGGGTATCTGAGAAAAAAAATAGTTCATCCCTTTAAAATATGGTTTTAGGGAGATATTTAGTGATTGTGTGAGGCAATTTGTGGTTAACAAGACAAAATCAAGGGCTAAAAGTAGAAAATCAGGCAAATTAGCGGCTAAACCTGTTAAAAAGCGGCGATTGTCCAGTAAATGGTTCCTGACAGCCCTAGGCTTAACTGGCTGCGCCCTAGTTTCCGCTACGGCCGGTGCTATGTTGGCTGTGTCTCTCTCCTCCACACCTTTGCGACAAGCTGCTCTTAGTCCTCAAGAAGCCGCCGCTTTTAACAATCAGCAGGCCATATCCTATGAAAATCTGCAACTTCCCGCCCTCAACCGCCCCGTTAATATTCTGGTAGTCGGCGCAAAAGTGTTGACATCCGATGTCAAGGAGGCAGAAACCCCAGATTTGGGTTATCATGCCCCGGTTAATTCCTTGGAGGGTTTAACCGATACCATGCTGTTACTGCGTTTTGACCCCCAAAGACAGAAGTTAACCATGCTTTCCATCCCCCGGGATACCCGCACCGATATCGAGGGTTACGGGGAGAAAAAAATCAATGAAGCTAACGCCCTCGGTGGACCTGCTTTAACGGCGGAAACGGTTAGTCATCTTTTAGAGGGAGTCGCTATCGATCGCTATGTTCGCATTAATGTGCAGGGTGTGGAAAAATTAATTGATGCTTTGGGGGGGGTGACGGTATATGTTCCCAAAGACATGAAGTACCAAGATTTTAGTCAACACCTCTACATTGACCTGAAAAAAGGGGAACAACACCTCAACGGCGAGAAATTCCTCCAGTTTGCCCGTTTTCGTTACGATGCTAAAGGCGATATCGGTCGTATCCAACGACAACAGCAATTAATGCGGTCTTTAGTGGAACAAACCCTAAAACCAGCAACTTTATTGAAAATTCCTGATATTATCGAGGTTATCCGCAATAGTATCGATACTAATCTCAGTTTAGAGGAGTTACTCGCCCTAGCCGGTTTTGCCTCCAAAACTGAGCGAGCTGATGTGCAAATGCTACTCCTACCAGGAGACTTTAATGGTGATGGTCGGCAAGGGATCAGTTATTGGTTGCCCAATCAAAGTAAAATTCAAGAGCTAGTGGCTCAACATTTCAACCACGGCTTTTTTATGGCTGACACTGAAGAAACTACGCAACCGACTCGCATCGCTGTGGAAGATAGCACCGATAATCCAGAAGCGGTGCAAACTCTAGTCAGATATCTGCGCTCATTGGGTTATGAAAATGTTTTTGTCTCTAAGTCTTCATCGCCAATTCTAGAAACTACCAAAATTATTGCTCAAAAAGGGGATAATTCCCTCGCTGCTGCCCTGCATAATAGCCTTGGTGTCGGGGAAGTTTTGGTGGAAAGTACAGGGAATCTCGCTTCTGATGTGACAATTAAAATTGGTCAAGATTGGCAAGAAAAATCAGCTAATCTTTCTGAGCTATCCCCTGGCAACTAAGAGAAAAATCAAGTTTATCTGAGTTAGTAGTTGCCCATTGACAAAAAACTCATCCATTATCAGTTATCATTGATTAGTGATTCTGTTTACTAATTACTGATTAGTGATTACTCTCCCATGATTCCTTTTTTTGAGAAACTAAAAACTCCTTTAACTAAGCAAAAAATCTCGGTTCTGCAAATTAATTTAGGGAAAAGATGTAACCTTGCTTGTAGCCATTGTCATGTGGAAGCTAGTCCAGTTCGCTCCGAAGAAATGACTCCAGAAGTATGCGAACAAATTATCGAACTGATCGCAAGATTTCCCCAAATTAAAACCGTCGATCTGACCGGCGGCGCTCCCGAAATGCTCTACGGTTTTAAACCAATTGTGGAAACCTCTAGAAAAGCGGGAAAAGAGGTAATTGTGCGCTCGAATTTAACTATTTATTTTGAGAAAGGATTTACTGATATTCCTGAATATTGCGCTGGTCATCAGCTGCGGGTGGTGGCTTCTTTACCCTGTTATCTTGCCGATAATGTGGATAAAATGCGCGGTCTGGGAGTCTATGATCGATCGATCAATGCTTTACAATGGTTGAACCGTCTTGGTTACGCTCAAGAGCCGAATTTGATTGTGGATTTAGTCTATAATCCCCAGATTCCTAAGTCAGAGAATTTTTCTCTCACACCGGATCAGGTATCCCTAACACGGGATTACAAAAAGTTCTTGCAAGAACATTTTAATATTTCTTTTAACAATCTGTTGACTATCACTAACTTACCCGTCGGCAGGACGCGCTTCCATCTGGAACACCGGCAACTCTATCAACCCTATCTTCAATTCCTTGAAAGTCATTTTAATGGGGATACTGTCGAACATTTGATGTGTCGTCATCAGCTTTCCATTGATTATTTGGGTAATATCTATGACTGCGATTTTAATCAGATGGAGGCTCTGGCTGCTTGCACCAGTCAAGGCAAAAAATTAACCCTGCCGGATTTATTACAAGCGGGTAGTTTAGATGTAATTGCAGAGGTACAAACCGCTTCCTATTGCTACGGTTGCACTGCCGGCAGCGGTTCCAGTTGTGGAGGAGCTTTGACTTCAAACTGAACAAGTGTACTGGATTGACAGCCTGTCTCGGGAAATTTAGTACAAATGCTTGGAATAGCTCTCCCTGCTGCCCACTCCGGCGCTGTCTTAACGGGGTAGGGTGTGGGGTGTAGGGTGTGGGGTGTGGGGTTTTACCGATTTTCAGGTGGTCAATTAGCCAATTTTCAGGGAAAAAGTCCCTGAATTCTCCCCCCGATCGCTCCAATCGCTGGCACTTTTTAGTCAAAAGTTGGACTATTGATTAGGGACCAGAAAAAACCGCCGATTCGATATCTTGACGACTAAGGGAGTATTTAAAAGCGCGATTGATGTCACTGCCATCATTGGCTGCCCGAAAGTAACGAACGGTGATTTCTTCGATATCGAGGCAGATTTCCGCTTTCCATGTCAGTTTTTCCACAGTCCAACAGTGGACATTCTCGGTATTTTTCCGACAACCTAACTTAACTAGCCATGCTTCGATCGCCGGTAAGGGATGATTATAGAGGGGAGTATCAGCAGTGGGAATCTTCATCGCATCTAAATCAAAAATAATTGGGCTACAGTGACAGCATTCTCTCCTCGAAGCATAGCAATAATCACCGCCAGTAACAAGCAGCCGAGCAGGGTGAGTGCCAAGATAAACAAAGCAAAAATTTCTCCCGAAGATAGGGGGCGATCGGTCGGATCGAGATAGGCGCTACGATTAGCTATGGGTTCATCGCTATCGGGGATAGTTTGGATGACATTCCAGCGCGAGTAACCTATCTGTAAATCATACAGGGAACGGCGATCGGGATTACTCAGGGTGGCATAAGCTTCGTTAAGACGCTGGAATTTAGCCGTTGCCACTTCGGGGCTGAGTTCGGTAGTATCGGGGTGGTATCGTTTGCTGAGTTCCCGATAGGCGCGTCGCACTTCGATCACCGAGGCACTCGGATGTAGTCCTAGAATGGCATAATAAGTATTGGCAAAGCGCGAGTTAGCGGCAATGACTCGCGAGGTGGTTTGGGAATTATCGCGCTCGAAGGTCACAATATTTTTTACCGAAAAATTGTCTTAATATTCTAACTCTGTTGATCATGAAATCTCGTTATCGCCTGCGTCTTCGGATCTGTCTTGTCTTTCTTATTATGGCCCTGACGAGTTTGTCTCCTTGGCTAACCCCTAGCGCCTACGCGGGGATCGATGACGATCGCCTCGATGGTAATATTTTTGTGGTCTACGCGGGTAATGGTTCCCTCGTACCACCGCGTCTAAATTTAGCGGAAACTTTTCAACGGAAAATTCCAGCTATAATCGTCTATTATCTGGATGATAGTAGTGATTGTAAGCGATTTGCGGCGATTGTCTCCCGTTTTCAAGAGTTTTACGGTCGCGCCGCCAGTATTATCCCCGTTACTGTCGATTCTATCCCCTTAAAGTCTTCCTATCGTCCCGATGAACCGGGTTACTATTATCGCGGTGGGGTTCCCCAAACGGTGGTTTTAGACCAACAAGGTAAAGTGGTTTATGATGGTTTGGGCAATGTTAAATATGAAGATGTGGATGATGTCTTAAGAAATGTTTTTGATCTTTTGCCTCGAGCGGAATCGGTAGAGTTAAAAAGACGCTCTTTTAACGAGTTTAACGCTGAATTGCGCTAGTTACCTCTTTTTTATCCTCAATTGAACCAAAAATAATCATTTAGAGATGCTGTCAGCAGCGTCTCTATCTTGTTTTTAGCAACAATAAAATTATTTACTTATTGCTTTTATTATCATTTAAGATTTATTTTAATCAATAAATGCTAGGCAATTCAGATTTTATCTAGAGTAACATTTGAAAAATATTTGCAACAGTGCCAGACTAGAAAAAGTTTGCTAACCTAATTATACTGAGAACAATAATCATTCTTATAGGTGTGGGAACCAGCAATGAAAATCAAGCAAAATTTCCTAACAGCAGCGATATTACTGGGTTTTTCTGGTCCGGTACTGGCTAATAGTCTCGAAAACCTCTCTAGTAACCCCATGGCACAGGTAACAAGTGTCAATCAATTGCGGGATGTTTCTCCCACCGCCTGGGCGTTTGAGGCCTTAAGAAGTCTCGTGGAGAGGTATGGTTGTATAGTAGGTTATCCTGACCGCACTTTTCGCGGTGAACGCGCTTTAACTCGTTGGGAATTTGCCGCCGGGTTGAATGCCTGCTTAAATACCCTGGAAAGATTGATTCAAGAAGGAGTAGCGGTATTAAAAGAAGATCTAGACAAAATCAAGCGATTAGTCAAGGAATTCGAGACAGAATTAGCGGCATTGGGTGCTAGGGTTGATAACTTAGAAAATCGAGTCGCTTTTCTGGAAAATAATCAATTTTCCACCACTACTAAATTAACCGGGGAAGTGGTGATGGCATTATATGGGGTAGCCACAGGAGAAAAAAACGGTGGTGAAGGGATTCCCCAAGTGCCAGCTTTTGGTTATCGGGCCCGTTTAGAATTAAATACTAGCTTCACAGGTAAAGATTTACTCTATACCCGTCTAGCAACGGGAAATATTGCCGATTTAGCCGATACTACGGGAACTTTTGCCAGTACCTTAGCCTTTACCCAACCGGACGGCAACGATTTACTGCTAGAAGTTTTAAACTACAGTTTCCCCGTAACGGAAAATATCCACCTCTGGTTAGAAGCGACGGGAGGTGCTAAAGATGACTTTACCAATACCCTCAACTTTTTGGATGGAGATGGTGCTAGTGGGGCGCTTTCCGCTTTTGGTACTCGCAATCCCCTTTATTTTGCCCCCGGACAAACTGGACTCGGTTTACAGGGTAATTATGGGGCTTTGCAATTCAGCGCCGGTTATCTTGCCGGGGATGCTAACGATCCTAACCCAGGAGCGGGTTTATTTAACGGTTCCTATACTGCCCTAGGGCAGCTGGGTTATGTTCCTAACGAGAATTTTGGTATTGCTTTATCCTACCTTCATGGTTATAACCAATTAGATACGGGAACGGGAAGCCAGCGCTCGAATTTCCGATTTTTCACCGAAGAACTATTCGGGGAGGCTGTCCCGACAATTAATAATAGTTTGGGGTTACAATTTACTTGGCGAATTGTCGATGGTTTTGTCCTCGGTGGTTGGGGTGGCTATACAAAAGCTATCACCCTTAGCACCTTAGATGGACAACTAGAACGCGGGGATTTAGATATCTGGAATTGGGCGGTAACTTTGGCTTTTCCTGATTTATTTAAGGAAGGAAATACGGCCGGTATTATTGTTGGTATGCAGCCCTGGGTATCTAGTTCTAGTATTAGATTAAATGATGGCAGTTCCACCAATGATCCCGATACTTCCTTTCATATCGAAGGATTTTATGAGTGGAAACTCACCGATAATATTGCCCTTACTCCGGGGGTAATCGTGATTACTTCTCCTAACTCAAATAACAACAATTCCACCTTAGTTATCGGCACTATCCGCACAACTTTTACTTTCTGATTTCTCTAGGCAGCCAGTCAGAAATAAAGATAAAGTATGACGGGATTTAACATCATTTCTCGACAACTGGCTGCCGTTCCGCACTCTCAACTAACTGAATTAAGGGGGCATTTATGGTATTTTTAGAGACAATTTACCCTACTTTTGTGGTTTCTTTTTCGGTGGATTTAGAGGGTTTTAGTTTACGCTTCAGGGTTGAAGTTGTGGCGAAGAGGTCGAGGACGATTTGAGGAACACTGTTAAATGTGATTAAATAGGGTACAATGAAAGTTGAAGATACACCTAGTTAAGCCATGAAACAAGTTCTCAAAAATATTAAGGTATCGGAGATTCCTGCACTAATCGCTCAGTTAGGTTTTTCTCCTGAACAAGAAGTTAATCTGACGATTGAGGAAAATTCAGAAAGTCTTATCTCAATTATGGATAAAGTCGGCAAAAAAGCTCAAGCTAAAGGTTTGACAGAAGATAAACTAACAGAACTATTAGTAGATGAATCCTAATCGAGTTGTTATAGATACCAATGTTTTTATTAGTGCTTTACTCAATCCCCTAGGAACACCCAAAAAAGTAATCAATATAGCAGTCAGTCAATTTACTATTCTCCAGAGTGAAGCAACTTATCAAGAATTGGCAACGAGAATAAGTAAAAAGAAATTTGACAAATATTTAGAAAAAGATGATAGGTTAGATTTCTTGTCCTCTCTTAAAAATAGGAGCTTATTTGTTGATATATTGCATGAAACGAGAGTTTGTTCCGATTTAGATGATAATAAATTCTTAGAATTAGCTGTATCTGGAATGGCACAATACATCATAACAGGCGATAAGGATCTTTTAATTCTCAATACTTATCAAGGGATTCCAATTATTACTCCAGCAGAGTTTTTAGTGATTTTCTAGTGTCCTTGAGAATTTTTTGAGGGAGGAATTCAAAAAAATAAACCCATCAACTGACTGAATGAGGAGGAATTTATGGTATTTTTAGAGGTAATTTAGCAGACTTTTGTGGTTGCTTTTTCGGTGGATTGGGACGGTTTTAGTTGGCAACTGATAATAAAGCCTCTTCTATTGGCTTTGGTAACTCAATAGCATAAAACTGATTCTTAATGTGTAAAATGTGTAAGAGGAAGAGACGCAAAAAATAAACCCCCTCAACTGACTAAATGAAGGGGGTTATGATATTATTCCAATAGGAAGGGATAGATAGGGTTATAGCCATGAGTATTGATATCTCCGATGAAATTCTCAGTGCAACACGCATGACTGAAGCTGAGATGAGGCAGGAAATTGCGGTCATGCTCTTTCAAAAAGAGAAGCTCACCCTTGCTCAAGCGAGTCGATTTGCAGGAATGAATCGTATTGCTTTTCAACACCTACTTGCAAGTCGTCAAATTCCAGTACACTACGATGTCGAAGATTTTGAACAGGATATTAAGAACTTGCGGGAGATGGGAAGATTGTGATTGTTGTCAGTGATACATCCCCTATCAACAATCTTGCCGCCATTAATCAACTTCATCTGTTACAACAACTTTACGAAATAGTTTTTATTCCTGAAGCAGTTTATCGAGAATTAACTGAGCCTGATTTTCCAGTAGCAGGTTCAATAGAAGTCCAAACCTTAGATTGGATTCAAACTCGAACGGTAACTAACCACACAGTGATTAAAGCTCTTGCTGATGAACTAGATAAGGGAGAAGCTGAGGCTATTGCTTTAGCACTTGAGTTGGGAGCAGATCAAGTTTTGATTGATGAGCGTCGTGGTCGTAGGATTGCTGCTAGACTGAATCTTCGATACACAGGAATTCTGGGCATTTTGGTTGAGGCGAAGAATCGAGGGTTAATCTCTGAGGTGAAACCCCTACTAGACGCTTTGATCAATCAAGCAGGATTTTGGGTTGCTGCGCCTTTATACAGCAGTGTTTTACAGATGGTTGATGAAGGAAAAAACAAACCCCCTCAAGATTGAATGAAGGGGTATTTATAGTATTTTTAGAGGTAATTTAGCCTACTTTTGTGGTTTCTTTTTCAGTGGATTGAGAGGGTTTTAGTTGGCAACTGATAATAAAGCCTCTTCTATTGGCTTTGGTAACTCAATAGCATAAAACCGATTCACAGAAAAAGCGTAATCTTCACCACTTTCATCAATAACCCGAATTAGACTGTTTATTTCTGCTGTCTCATCAGGGATAACGCGGTATATTTTGCCCACCTCTAGTGAAGCTTCGTAGCCTTCATTATTGAGACAAACTGCGAACTTATTTGTTGGAGATGACTCTATTTTCATGGTCAATCTAGAAACGGTAACTTGAGCTTAAATTCTTTTTTGCCGATGCCATGAGCTTCATACCAATGGACTTCAGCTAACCCTACTATACCATTGGGAAGCTGAACTTGGGCTATGCCCTTTAATTTTCTCCATTTACCTTTGCCATACTGTTTTTGCAACCGTTCCCGATTACGAATTCCTGTTCCTGTGGCAATAATCTCGATATTCGTGATACCGCTGATAATCTCAAAGTCCACGATCGATCAAGCAATCTTAAAGAGTGGCCTTTCATTATAGCATCTATTGCCAAAAAAGAGATATAAAAAAACAAACCCTCCTCAAGATTGATTGAAGGGGTATTTATGGTATTTTTAGAAGCCATTTAGCCTACTTTTGTGGTTTCTTTTTCAGTGGATTTAGAGGGTTTTAGTTGGCGCTTAAGGGTTGCACCTGCGCTAGAGCCGAAGGTGATGATACTCAAACTGTTATTTTTTGTACTGTAGATTTTTTGGTTATTTCCTTAAGATGTCTGAACAATTGACCTTCATTTTGGTAGAAAACTTCATAATCCGGGGCCAGTTCAAGACATAACTGTTTCCATAAACTAATTCCTTCTTGTTTAAAATCCATTTCAGCTTGCTGATTAGGAAAATCTGATAAAGGTGGATAGTCTTGATCTAAAGTCTTATCGTAAGTATCCTGCCATGCGTTTAAACGCTGAATAGTTTCTTTACTTAATGGTAATTCTTCAGGAGCAATGTTATCAATTTCATCTACTCCCCAAAGTGGGTAACTTCCATAATCTGCCCAAAGTTTGATTCTGATTGCCATAACTATCATTCCTGAATAAGTTTATTAATTAATCGAGTTGGAGTTGGATTAGCACTCACTAAGTAACCATTATGACTAATTTCTAGAGAAACATACTGAATAATTCCATTGATTTCTACTTGATAAATTATGCGACTTTTTCCTTGTATGCCAATAATTTTTCCCTCACTAATAGCTGTTACAATTAAATCGGGAATTTGTTCTTCAGTAATACCTCTCTGGAGGAAATCTTCTCGATGATTTTCTAGAATATGCAGTAATCCAGAACCTCTCTCTCCTCCTTTTCCTGTTTCTAGAAAAACAATTTTCCCGCTAGGATCTTTAGTAATTCTGATAATATTTTCTGGGGTATGTTTGATTGCTGCTTTTCTAAGTTCAGCAATCAGCAGTTTTTTCTGATCGTTTTTCGGATTCGACCTCATTGCCGATTATAGCTCAAGATTGTGTAAGTTGTAAGTTGTGGTGTACATAGTTGTTGTTTCTCTCAATCAATAATAAGGTTCAGTATTCAGGAAAAATGGGTAGGGTGGGCAATGCCCACCCTACTGTTCCTATATTAAAGTGCGAGCGGGCGAAAAAAACCTGTAGGGGCGAATTGCGTTCGCCCCTACTTAATGCTGCTGCCACAGGAAAAATCTTCAGGTAGAACCTGAGAACGAGGTAATATATTACCTCCATTCAACCGAGAAATTAGAACCTACTAATCGCAGATAAACGATTCTTCCGGGCAAATTTCCTTTAAAGAGAATTTTTCCGTTAATGGGGACTCTAGAAGGCATATCCCTAAATAGTAGTGCCCCCCCTGGACCTATTGCTCCAATAATGCCCTGCGATCCCTTCAATTGCTTGCCAGTAGAATCAATGATGATAGAGTCTGTGGGAGAAAAATAAAGATCTCTGACTTCCCCTAAGTTTGCAACCATAAAAGTACAAACTACAGAATTATTGTCTTTATTACAATTCTGAATCTCGAAAGCAAAACCATTGCTTACAACTCTCGAATTACGGGCTTGAGCAATATCATCGTGATCCTGATAGAAGTTAGAACATAAAGCTGTAGTTAAGGCTAAAATTGGTAGCCATCTGAAAAATCCTTTTTTCATCACCATTCGCTACTCAGTACATAAGTGTTCGCCCCCTCGCAGCTAGGTGAAGCAACAACCCAACCCAACACTAAAGGCGGATAGTAGAACAATACACACTCCCCCCCACAACTGTATCAAAAGCTACAATTTAATAAATCTTTATATTCCTCTCCCTTCAGATTTTGGGGTTTTTGGGGAGTTCAAGAGCTTGGAATTGTACAATAAGGTTGTACAAGTCTCCCCTAAAAATCATGTTAAGCAAAGAAACCACCTACTCTCAGGCGAGAATGAATTTAGCGAGTCTCTTAGATCAGGTGTGTGACGAATCCCAAATTATCGTCATTAAGCGTCGCAATCAGAAAAATGTGGCTTTAATTGCTGAAGATGAGCTTTCCAGTTTATTAGAGTGTGTTTATTTATTGCGATCGCCAGAAAATGCCCAACGCTTATTTCGCTCTTTAGCATGGACCCAGACAGAAGATGCAACTCCTCAAACATTAGCTGAATTGAAAGGGGAGTTAGGAATTGAGTCCTAAAAGAGAAAATAAGCCAGATAAACCTCAAAAAAATCCTATTCATGGTTATTTGCCCGTTTTTAGTCCTGATTTCAAAGCAGATTTAGCGTGGTGGTATCGGAACGAACCGAAAAAAGGCGATAAAATCTTAGACTTATTGGCAGATATTTTGGATGGCGATCCGTTTACAGGATTGGGTAAACCCGAACCTCTTAAGTATATTGCTGCCGACACTTGGTCACGACGGATCGATTTAGAGCATCGTTTGGTTTATAAAGTCACGGGAAATAAGGTTTATTTTTTACAAGCTCGCTATCATTATCAATCAGGCTAAACTCAGACAAACCCATTAAGAACTGTTACAGGAGAAAGGGGACAAAGAACGTAGTACGTTCCCCCTCGCAGCTTGGGTTAAGCGATAGCCCAACCCAAGACAGAAGGAGGATAACAGCACAGCACACCCCCCCCCACAACTGTATCAAAAGCTACAATTTATAAATCTTTACATTTCTCTCCCTGACGAGCTATCCACCATGAAACCCATCCTCAACGCCCAGATGATTTCGGAAGTTAGAGGACAACCAGAATCACGACCAATATCAACGGACGGGACTCAACTGCCCCAGTTCAACGCTCACCGCATCAAAGCGATTGTCCCCAGGGCGATAGGAGAGAATTTCCAAGCCAATCGGCTCGCCACTGGTGGAATCCTTAATCAAAATCACCCCATCCCCCAGTTCAGTACAAATCTGCTCCTTTCTGGGTTGCTGCCAGAAGACAGTCAGTAATTCCGTTTCCGGTTCATAGAAAACTTTTACTTGAGCCATAGCATTTCCCCTTCTTTAATCCCATCGGTTTGGTAGGCAGTAATCAAGAACCCATCTCCATTCAAACGCCGAGCCACTGCCACAACCCAACGTTTTTCCTGTCGCTGGCGATAGAATAGCAGCACCCCAGCATCGTGGCTACTGCGTCGAATTTCATCTGGTGAAGCTAGGGTAAGGGTCACTAATTCCTCCAACTCCTCAAGGTCAGGATGTTTGCCCATTAGCCTCTGCCAATAACCTTCTGAAGTTCTAACTGTAAATCCCAAAGGGGTAACAACTTCAAATTTCATTCCCAATCATGGATAGGATTCTCGTTTCGGTGATAAATATAATGGTCGTGTTGCCGATGCTCAATCTTCAATTCCTATATCTACAAGACAATTGGCAATGAGTTGGTCAAATTGCTCCCAATCTTCACTATCCCATGATGAATTATCATTTGATGTAGTATTTTGAGCGGATTCGATAAAGGTAATAATAACCGATTCTCCATACAACCACACATACTATCCCCCGTAACTGTATTTTAAGCTACAATTTAATAAATATTTACATCTCTCTCCCTAACCAGCGATCGAGATTTTGGGGTTTTTGGGGAGTTCAAGAGCTTGGACTTGTACAATAAAGTTGTACAAGTCTCCAAAGACCAAGCAAATTAGCGCTGAAAGCTTGAGGATTACAACCTTTCTCCTGTCGATCCTAGACATCAACCTAAAAGTCGGCACTTAAAGGGGTGCGGGGGAAAGGAATCACATCGCGAATATTGGTCATTCCCGTCATGAATTGTACCAGACGCTCGAATCCTAAACCAAAACCGGCGTGGGGAACGGAACCGTAGCGACGCAGCTCTAAATACCACCACAAATCATCGGGATTCATTCCCTGTTCCTGCATTCTTTGGATTAATACATCTAATCGTTCTTCCCGTTGGGAACCGCCGATAATTTCGCCGATCTTGGGCGCTAAAATATCCATAGCGGAAACGGTTTTATTACTGTCATCTAGACGCATATAAAAAGCTTTGATTGTCTTGGGATAATTAGTGACAATCACGGGTTTTTTAAATAGTTCCTCCGCTAGATAACGTTCGTGTTCTGACTGTAGATCTACGCCCCATTCTACCGGAAACTCGAACTGACGATCAGCTTTTTCTAATAACTCGATCGCTTCGCTGTAGGTAATCCGGCCAAACTCACTATTAACGATATTTTCGGCCGTACTTAACACCGTTTTATCGATACGTTCGTTAAAAAACTGCAAATCTTCGGGACAATTTTCTAAGACGAATTTAAAGATATATTTGAGGAATGCCTCCGCTAAATCCTGATCTCCTTCCAAGTCACAAAAAGCCATTTCCGGTTCCACCATCCAAAACTCGGCCAGATGACGGGAAGTATTAGAATTTTCGGCACGAAAAGTCGGGCCAAAAGTGTAAACATTAGATAAAGCCATGGCCATTACTTCCGCTTGTAATTGTCCACTGACGGTTAAATAGGCCCGTTTACCGAAGAAATCCTCGGCAAAATTGGCGGGTTTTTTTAAATCTAAACTGGTGACAGTAAATAATTCTCCCGCACCTTCGCAGTCGTTGGCGGTAATAATGGGAGTATGTACCCAAATAAAGCCCTTTTCTTGGAAAAAAGTGTGTATAGCGGTAGCGCAAGCGTTTCTAACCCGCATTACTGCCCCTAGGGTGTTGGTTCTTGCTCGCAGATGGGCAATAGTTCTCAGAAATTCAAAGGAATGACGTTTCTTTTGTAGGGGATAATCCGCAGGACAGTCACCATAAAGGGTGATTTCGGCCGCTTTTAACTCGATATTTTGCCCTTTACCCGGGGAAAGAACCAAATTTCCCGAAACAGCGATCGCCGTTCCTGTACTAATTGTCTTTAGTACATTTTCATAATCGGGTAAAGTCGGTTCGAGGATAACTTGTAAGTTGGCCAGGGATGAGCCATCATTAACTTCCAGGAAAGTAAATTCTTTTAATTCTCGTTTTGTTCTCACCCAACCCTGCACGGTGACGGATTGATCCGGTTGTCCTGTTTGAAAGATTTCCTTGATTCTGCTAGTCATTGCTTATCCCTATGTTAAGTGGCTGAGTGGAATTAAATATAAGATGAACGTAGGTTGGGTTGAAGCATGAAACCCAACGCCAGATTATGTTACGCTACCGCTAACCCATCCTACAAATAATTGTGTCTCCCTACTTAGAACCAAAGAGTATTTTAGGATAGAAGGTTCAGATCAGGCTAAAATCAATCTCGAACAGGTGTCATGCTTCTGGTGGAAAAATTATTAAGTAAGCCCAAAAGCCGTAAATTAGCGATTTTTCTGGCTTTTATCGGTAGTATTCTCGCTTTACCCTTTCCTATCGCCGGTATTCATAAATTCTATCTCGGCCAACCTCTCTGGGGAATTATCTATCTTCTCCTCTGGCAAACTCCGATTCCCCGGGTGGCTTGCGCGATCGATGCAGTGTGGTATTTAATCCAAGATAACCAATTTTTGGCTAACTATTTTCCCACTGCCACCGCTGCTGCCACTGTCCCCAGTTTAGAGCCTAAACAAGTAGAGGCGATCGGGGCAGCTTTAAGGGAATTAGAGCGCCTCCGGCAAGAAGGATTAATTTCTGAGTACGAATTTGAAGAAAAACGGCGACAACTACTATAATGACACCGCAAAACTGGTTAGGACGCACTTTTAAGCCTTTAAAAGCCAAAATTAGCAATGATCCCTATTATCGCTTTCGTTCCCTTGATGAGATCGCTATGGCGGCACAATTGGGCATTAAAATTAATGTCAATCAAGCGGGTGTGGATGATTGGCTGCGATTGCCGGGGATATCCATCCATCAAGCGCGGATGTTGGTGGAATTGTTGGGTATGGGGGTAGAATTGCTTTGTCTTGAAGATCTAGCCGCTGCTTTGAGTGTTCCTGTGGCTAGATTGAAAGCTTGGGAACCGATTCTAGAATTTGCCTATTATAGTCCCGAAAGTCACCTCGCACCCCCTAAAATCAATCCTAACACTGCCTCGATCGAGCAGTTAACCACCCTGCCCCTGATCAGCGATAATTTAGCAGCTGCCATTATAAAAAGCAGAGAAGAACAGGGATTATTTAAGAATATTGTGGATTTTAAAGGGCGTTTATCCCTAGAAGCGCAGGAAATCTCCCAATTAATGCACTTTTTTCAGTTTTAATCCCAAATACTCAGGAAAGGAGACAGGAGATAGGAGTCAGGAGATAGGAGTCAGGAGTCAGGAGATAGGAGATTATTTCTATTTATTCTTCCGACACCCCACACCCCACACCCCACACCCCACTCCCCACTCCCCACTCCCCAATTCCCACTTCCCAGTAAATCTAAATGTCTTCAGATTCCTCCGCATCACTAGGGGGAACTAGGGCCACCGCAGCGATCGCATCGTCCTCATCGAGTTTTTGTACTCGGATACCTCCGGCCGATCGCGATTGAGGAGTAATAGCATCGACGGATTGACGGATGATAATACCCCGTTCGGTGATAATCATAAATTCCTCGTTGGGGTTAACAACGTGCAGAGCCGCTAATTTATCGTTCTTTTTGCGGAATTTAATCACTCTGACTCCTAATCCCGCCCGATTTTGCAGACGTAGGAGGGTAACGGGAACCCGTTTTCCTAGTCCTGCCATGGTAATCGCTAACACCCAGGGGCCATTATTAGCCACTTCGGGGTTAATTTCTTCGCTTTCGTCCTCGGTTTCTTCTTGGTTAGATTCAGCGATTTGGGCGACAATTTGACTAGGCAGGATGTCCATACTAATTAATTCGTCACCTGAGCGCAATTTCATCGATTTTACGCCCTTAGTTGCCCTTCCCAGGGAGCGCAATTGTTGACTATCGGCCTTAAAATGAATGGCCATCCCCTGACGAGAACCGATAATGACGCTATCTTCCTCTTTAGCCAAGCGAACCCAACGTAGTTGATCACCGTCTTCGAGAGAAATGGCGATTAAACCGTTCGATCGAATATTACTAAAGGCAGCGAGGGCGGTTTTCTTGATAAATCCCTTTTGTGTGAGCATAATCAGGTAATTATCCTCGCTGAACTCGCTGACTGCCACCACCGAGGTGATTTTCTCCCCTTTGGGAATCTCTAACAGTTGCACGATGGGAACCCCGCGAGCGGTACGGGAACCGGTGGGGATATGATAGGCATTGAGACTATAGACAACCCCGCGATCGGTGAAAAAGAGAACGCTATCGTGATCGCGGCAGGTGATAAAGTGATCGATGCCGTCGTCTTCTTTCATTTTCGCGCCAGCTTTGCCCCTTGTTGCCCGATTTTGGGACTCAAAGGTATTAACGGGCATTCTTTTGATGTAACCCTGTTCGGTGACGAGAATTAAGGCCTGTTCGTTGGCAATCAGGTCAGTTTCGGCGATTTCTCCTTCCCGTTGTTCAATATGACTGCGACGGGGGGTAGCGTGAATCGTTTTGATCTGTTGCAGTTCTTCCTCGATAATGCTGTCGATCCGTTCTTTTTTGGCTAAAATATCCTGAAGATCGCCGATTTTTGTCAGTAATTCCCCGTGTTCTTGCTGAATTTTCTCCGATTCTAGGGCGGTTAACCGTCGCAGCTGCATTTGTAGGATTGCGTCCGCTTGCACCTCTGAAAGACCAAAATTCTGCACTAATCCCTCTTTTGCACTAGCTGTGTCGGCAGCACTGCGAATCAGGGCAATGACTGCATCGAGACTAGCGAGGGCAATTAGTAAACCCTGAAGGATATGATCCCTTTCCTCGGCCTTGCGGAGTTCATAACGGGTACGACGGGTGATCACTTCTACCCGAAAATCGAGGAAAACGCGGAGAAACTCCCTTAAAGTCAGTAATCTCGGTTCGTTATCGACTAATGCCAACATATTCGCCCCAAAATTAGACTGGAGGGGCGTTTGTTTATAAAGATTGTTGAGGACGACGCGGGGATAGGCATCCCGTTTCAGTTCGATCACTACCCGGATGCCGTCGCGATCGCTTTCGTCCCGCACATCGGAAATACCGTCTATTTTGCGATCATTGACCAAATCGGCGATTTTTTCGATTAATGCCGCTTTATTGGTTTGATAGGGCAGTTCGGTGATGATAATAG
The DNA here is from genome assembly GCF_020245305.1 of Microcystis sp. M20BS1. Taxonomy (NCBI): domain Bacteria; kingdom Bacillati; phylum Cyanobacteriota; class Cyanophyceae; order Chroococcales; family Microcystaceae; genus Microcystis; species Microcystis sp. M20BS1. The sequence goes on from NZ_JADBUZ010000006.1 coordinate 16,966, forward strand.
CATCTCGATCGGGTCTTCCCCTTTGTTCGATGGTTTCAAAGGAGGCGACTCCCCGCAGGGTAATGGAACCCCGGCCGGTGGTGTAAGCTTCCTGAATGCCGTCTCTGCCAAGGATATGCCCCCCGGTGGGAAAGTCCGGCCCTGGGATATAACGCTGTAATTCCGTATCGGTGAGATCGGGGTTATGGATGAGGGCAACGGTTCCATCGATAATCTCGGCCAGGTTGTGGGGGGGAATATTGGTGGCCATACCGACGGCGATCCCCGATGAGCCATTAATTAGCAGTTGTGGGACTCTAGAGGGTAAAACCACGGGTTCCTGTTGGGAACCATCGAAGTTATCGGCGAAATCGACGGTTTCTGACTCGATATCCTGTAGTAGGGCGTTGGTGGCCAGGGTGTGCAGACGACACTCGGTATAACGCATGGCCGCCGGGGGATCGTTATCGATCGATCCGAAGTTACCATGACCGTTAATCAGGGGATCGCGCATGGAGAAATCCTGGGCCATGCGGACGAGAGCATCGTAAACAGCAGTATCCCCGTGGGGGTGGTATTTTCCTAATACTTCCCCGACGACTCTAGCGCATTTCCGGAAGGGGCGATCGGGGGTTAATCCTAGTTCGTACATCGCATAAAGAATGCGCCGGTGTACGGGTTTCAGTCCGTCCCTAGCGTCGGGCAAGGCGCGCCCGACGATGACGCTCATGGCGTATTCTAGGTAGGAACGGGACATTTCATTGCTTAAGTCTGTGGGGACGACATGATCCTGGGCGGCGGTCATAGGGGGGTTAACTCCAATAACAAGGCAAAAAAAGCGTTTTTGTGATTAAATTCGCTAAAAATCGGGCTTTTGCCCTTTTGATGTGCAGAATATGCCCATTTGTAGGACTATTTTACCATAAAATCCCTCTTTTTTGGGGTTTAGAATAGTGTCAAGTTAGCAGCGATCACAAGAGGAAAAAGCAAATGGTGAAGACCACTTTTAGCAGTTTTTCCCCCGATAATTTAGGATAAAATAAAAATGCGATCGAGAGTTAATACCATGGCCCGATCGGCAGCTCGAGAATCGATGATAATTGAGATTAATGATCCCTTAACTCCAGCGAAAACTATTAACCTGATTTTCCCAGCCCAAAAATTCCCCCAAAATGCTTAATCCTCTCCTCTGGCAAAGTGCCAATCCCCACCCCGATAATCTGGAGAATTTCCAAATTATTAGCCAATGGTGGCAAGATTTAAATCTTAAGGAAGTCTTCTGGCAACAGCGTTTAATTCCCGATACTGGCTCTCTGGAAGATATTAATTGGGAGCAGCAAGGTTTTGATGAAAAGTTTAGCCTCCAAATGCCCCAAATTCGCGGGATTACCCTCTATTGGCATAAATCTACTTTTGCTGACGAAAGAAGCATGACACCTAAACAATTAATTTTAGATCGGGAACGGGAGCAATTAGACATTTATCCTCAATCCCAAGCTAGTTTAGTTATTCGGGTGACGAAACCCCATCTAGTTTATAAAAAATTCGAGCTAAAAAATCCTCTCCTAGTCGGCAAAAAAGCGGAAAGTGAATATATTTTACTGATCAGGGATAAAGAACAGCAAATAGAAGTTAAAATTAATCTTAGTCCTGAAAATTATCGGCAATTTCTAGAAACCATGACTGAGGAACAATAATGTGGCAGGGAAACCTAGAACTAATTTACAAGCAAAAAAATCTCGCAACCCAGATTAATCACGTCTATGCTACCGCCCCTTTAAAAGTACAAAGACCTTTTTATCCCGAGGGAAAAAACCTTTGTCACACGGTGATTTTACACACTGCGGGGGGAATAGTTGGGGGTGATGTTCTTCAACAAAAAATTCATCTCCAAGCCGCTACTAATGCCCTGATTACCACTGCTTCTGCTGGAAAAGTTTACCAGAGTAATGGTCAGATGGCACAGCAATTAATCGAGATTAAAATCGATGACAATGCCGGTTTAGAATGGCTACCCCAAGAAACAATTATCTTTAATGGTGCAGCATTTCGCCAACATTTACGAGTGGATTTAGGGGAAAATAGCAGTTGGTTGGGATGGGAAATTACCCGTTTTGGTCGCAGTGCGCGAGGGGAGAAATTTTTAGCGGGAGAATGGCATTCTAATTGGGAATTTTGGCGATCAGGACAACCTTTATGGCTCGATCGATCCTTCCTGTTGGGTGGTAAAATGATCGAGGGATTTTCTGGTTTAAATGATAGCGCCCTGATCGGTACTTTAGTTTATATCGGTCAACCGGTGGGCAGAAATTTAATTGAGAAAGTGAGAGATTTTTCCCTAGAAGGAGAGATGGGAGTTACTAACACTTTAGGAGATGGTCTTTTATGTCGTTATCGGGGTAATTCTAGCGGTGAAGTGCGACAATGGTTTCAGCAGGTTTGGCAAATTTTAAGGCGAGAAATGAGCGATCGAGAGGCAATTATTCCACGAGTTTGGTTATCGTGGTAAAGGCATTCAAGTGACTTTTTTCAAGTCACTTGAATGCCTGTATCGGTGATTGGGGCTATCCAAAATTGTAGATCGGGAGCGACGAGAATTTCCCGGGCCTCTTTAACGATAGTTTCCGCCACTTCCTGAGATGAACAGAGAGTAAAAACTGTCGGGCCAGAGCCTGACATCATCGTTCCCAAGCCGCCTAAATCCCCTAGAACCTGTCTTAACTCGGCTACGAGGGGAAATTCGGGTAAAACCACCTTTTCGAGGTCATTGTGGATAAATTTGCCGATAGCGGCTGGTTGTTTATGGGCGATCGCTTGTACCAAAGCCCCGGAACTCACCTGCTGACGACGGTGATGAAAGTCCTCTGGAGAAGACAGATAGGTATCCTGAAATTTTTGCCGATAGCTTTGGTAGGCCCAGGGTGTAGAAACGGATAAATGATCGTATTTAGCTAAAATCACCCATAATCCGGTTAAAGAAGCGATCGGATCGAGAATTTCTCCCCTTCCCGTACAGATAACCGTTCCTCCTGTCACACAAAAGGAAGTATCGGACCCCAATTTTGCCGCTAAAGTTTCTAATTCCGGACGGGTTAACCCTAATTCCCAGATTAAATCGATACCGACTAACACCGCCGCTGCGTTGGTGGAACCCCCCGCTAAACCGGCAGCCACGGGAATATATTTCTCGATGGTGATATCGATACCGCCGTAATTGGCAAAGAGGCGGGGGAATTCCTTCGCCATCAAAGTGGCAGCCCGATGGGCGAGATTACTGCTATCTTGGGGGACGAGGGGATGAGAGCAAAAGAGGCGGAATTCCTGCAATCCGTTCGGCCGGAGAGTGATGCGATCGCATAATGCCACCGTCTGCATCACCATGACTAACTCGTGGAAACCATCAGGGCGATCGCCAACGATTTCTAGATATAAGTTAATTTTAGCGGGGGCTAGAAGGGTATAACTGTGCATTTGTCAAGGAAAAAAATCTAAAATTTTGGCAATTGACCTAATTTTTCCGCCAAGTCAATCCATTGCGATAAACTGAGATCTTCAGCGCGAGCGAGGGGATTAATTTCTAATTGTGTCAGGATTTGGCTTAATTGATCGCTATCTAGACAATTTTTTAGATTATTGCGTAACATTTTGCGCCGGTTGGCAAAACCAAGGCTAACTAAAGTGGACAAAAAGGCCGCATTACTGACATTATTCGGCAAAACACGGGGTAAAAGCTGAATTACCGCCGAATCCACCCGGGGAGGTGGGGAAAAGGCTCGCCGGGGTACATCACAAATCCATTGACAATCGGCAAGGTATTGAATGCGGACGCTCAAAGCACTGTAAGCTTTGGTCGAGGGGACAGCGACTAATCTTTCGGCGACTTCTTTCTGGACTAAGAGGGTAATACTCTGGTAAGGGGGGGTGAAGGGATGGGCGATCGAACCGAGCAGCTTTTCGAGGATCGGACCGGTGATATTATAGGGAATATTAGCCACTACTTTATTAACCGGCGGCAGTTGCTCCGGTTTAAGGCTAAGAAAGTCGCCCGGGATGAGATGAAAGTTATCTTGTTGGCCAAATTTTTTATTTAAAATTGTCCATAGATCTCGATCGATTTCTACAGCGACAACCAATTGAGCGCCATCGAGAAGACGACGGGTTAAAATGCCTGTACCAGGGCCGATTTCTAATACCCGATCCTCTGATTGTAAATTAGCAGCGCCGATGATGCGATCGAGTATCGATTCATCTTTTAACCAATGTTGTCCAAAACGTTTACGCGGTTGAATTTTCATACCTCTATTTTAAAATCAGAGGGTTGTTCTCGACAATAACACCCCTGAAAATATGGGCCATGCGATCGATAACCGCATCAATTATCATAGAGCCTAGACAAAGATAGCAAAAAAATTAGAGACAATGTCAGATTTGAACGATGTTTTCGCAATTGTAGCCGGAGCGGTTCCGGGGGCGTTATCTCGTTATTATATTACCGAATGGACAAAAGCAAAATTCGGCTTGCGCTTTCCCTATGGAACCTTTATTATTAATTTAACTGGCTGTCTAGCTATCGGCTTTTTTTGGGCTATTTTACCCAGTTTTTCCTTTTATTCCCACGCACTAGATTTAATGGTTAGAACGGGATTTTTAGGAGCTTATACCACCTTTTCTACCTATAGTTTAGATATCTTGATCCTCTGGCGCAATCAGCAAAATTTTCTCAGTCTTTTTTTTGCCGTTGCTAGTATAATTTTCGGATTGATTGCCGTGAGAATCGGGGCAGCTATTGCCCAATTTTTTCTAGGTTAAGTAGGTAGGCGTTAAAAACTATCAGATGCCCCCCTTATCAAGGGGGGATTAAGGGGGGATCGAACCTAAAATCCATTTTTAATTTAATTATAATCAGCTACTTAATTCTCCAATTTATTGACTATTGAAGGGCAGGAGAGACAGCATGAATTTTTTCAGGGGACGTTATAGTTTATTCGTGGCGATTGGAGCTATTTTTGGGGCTTTGAGTCGTTTTTATATCGGAGAATTAATTGACAGTATTTTCGGTCAAGAATGGGGATTTTTTGGGACATTTTTTGTCAATATTTCTGGTTGTTTAATTATTGCCTATATTTTTACTATGGTTAAGGAAAATATTCGCATAATTGCCCCAGAATTAGGATTGATGATTGCCACGGGTTTTTGTGGTTCCTATACAACTTTTTCCACCTATAGTTTGGAGGTCAACAAGTTTTTAGAGCAGGGAAACGTGACTTTCAGTTTAATTTACTGGTTGGGCAGTGTTCTTGGGGGGATGATTGCGCTTAAAATTGGAGTTATTTTAGCAAGAACAGGTTTTCCTAGATGAATTATTAAGGGCGCAAAAATAGATAAATATCTAAGCACAATTGAGACCATCTTTTTCCTTTCCTACTCAGTGTTAATAAGTAATGTCTCCATTGGTTTGAAACCAATCGATGGCATCGGCTAAAGCTTGTCTAATCGGCGATTGCGGTAAGCCTAGTTCTTGCACTGCCTTCGAGGAATCGTAGTACATGGACTGTTTTGACATTTTCACGCCATCAAGGGGTATAGAGGGCAATTTTCCCAAGATTATCGCCCCGATAAAACCCGTTCCACCCGTCACAAAAGCACGCATTGCTCAGACTTTCCCCTATTTTAACTTCCTATCGGTAACTGAAATTTAATCACCTTAACTTTATTATTACTATACCTTAATCTTAGTCAAGATTTAAGCTTTTCTTGATATAATTTTGGGTCTGGTTATCTTAAACTAAGAGCAGCCAATCTTCAGTAAAAACACTCCTATGGATACATCTCCAGAGTCAACTTTTGTTTGTCCGATTATCATCGAAGACGACAGAACAGGATTAGACACAGAAACTATCCGACGGGCTTTAAGGGATAATTTACTCTATATTCAAGGTAAATTACCGGAATTAGCCAGCAAAAACGATCTTTATATGGCCCTAGCTTATACCATACGTGATCGTTTATTGCAGCGTTGGTTAACCACCCAACAAACCTATCTAAAAAAAGATGTCAGAACCGTTTGTTATCTCTCGGCCGAATTTTTAGTCGGTCCCCATTTGGCCAATAATTTAATTAATCTCGGTATCTACGAACAGGTCCAGAAAGCTGTCAGCGAATCGGGATTAAAACTAGAAGAATTAATTGCCCAAGAAGAAGAACCAGGGTTAGGAAATGGTGGTTTAGGTCGTTTAGCTGCCTGTTATCTCGATTCCCTTTCTACTCTAGAAATTCCAGCTATTGGTTACGGTATTCGCTACGAATTTGGTATCTTTGATCAAGAAATTCATGACGGTTGGCAGGTAGAAATAACTGATAAGTGGTTACAGTATGGAAATCCCTGGGAAATTGCCCGACCAGAAGCGGGAGTAGAGGTAAAATTTGCCGGTTATACCGAATCTTATACCGACGAAAATGGTAATTATCGCAGTCGTTGGATTCCCGATTATGTAGTCAAAGGAATTCCCTACGATACCCCAATTCTCGGCTATCGAGTTAACACCGCTAATACCATGCGTCTATGGAAGTCAGAAGCTTGTGAATCTTTTGATTTTGGACGCTTTAATCGCGGCGATTATTATGGTGCGGTGGATAATAAAGTTCACTCGGAAAATATCAGTAAAGTTCTCTATCCTAACGATGAACCAATTCAAGGCAAAGAACTACGTTTAGAACAGCAATATTTCTTTGTTTCCTGTTCCCTACAGGATATGATTCGTATTCACTTACATGAGAACCCCAGTCTCGATAATTTTCATCAAAAATGGTCGGTACAATTGAATGATACTCACCCTTCTGTCGGGGTAGCTGAGTTAATGCGCTTGTTAATTGACGTGCATAATTTTGATTGGGATAAAGCTTGGTTTATTACTCAAAATACCTTCGCCTATACCAATCATACTCTTTTGCCAGAAGCTTTAGAAAAATGGCCTTTGAGTATTTTTGGTCGTCTTTTCCCCCGATTAATGGAAATTATCTATGAAATTAACCATCGTTTCTTGGATAAAATTCGCATTATTTATCCCCAGGATGACGGCAAAATGTCCCGTTTATCTATAATCGATGAAAGCGGCGAAAAATACGTCCGTATGGCTCACCTCGCCTGTGTGGGTTCCCAGGCAATTAACGGGGTGGCAGCCCTCCATACAGAATTACTGAAAAAAGATGTTCTGCGCGATTTCTATGAACTCTTTCCCGAAAAGTTTAGCAACAAAACCAATGGAGTTACTCCCCGGCGCTGGATAGTTTCTAGTAATCCCCGCTTGACTTTTGCGATTACCGAAAAAATCGGCGAAAATTGGATTAAGCATCTGGAGGATTTACGCGGTTTAGAAAACTATGTGGATGATGGGGGATTTCGGGACTCTTGGCGACGAATTAAATACGATATTAAGGCAGATTTAGCCAATTATATCGACAAAAAAGTCGGCATTAAAGTTGATCCTAGTACCCTCTTTGATGTGCAGGTAAAACGCATTCACGAATATAAACGGCAACATCTCAACGTTTTACACATCGTCACTCTCTATCATCGCCTCAAAAATAATCCCAATCTCGATATTACCCCCCGTACCTTTATTTTTGGTGGTAAGGCAGCCCCAGGTTATTTTATGGCGAAATTAATCATTAAATTGATTAATTCTGTGGCAGAAGTGATCGATAATGATCCGACGATTGCAGGACGTTTAAAAGTGGTTTTCCTACCCGATTATAATGTCACCTTAGGTCAACGGGTTTATCCAGCTGCCGACTTGTCCGAACAAATTTCCACGGCTGGGAAAGAAGCTTCGGGAACTGGTAATATGAAATTCTCTATGAATGGTGCATTAACTATCGGCACTCTCGATGGGGCAAATATCGAAATTCGTGAAGAGGTGGGAGCGGAAAATTTCTTTCTTTTCGGCTTGACAACCGAGGAGGTTTATGCTAAGAAAGCCGCCGGTTATAATCCCCAAGAATACTATTACCATAACGAAGAATTGCGGGCAGTATTAGACCTCATTGGTTCGGGATTTTTTAGCCGGGGTGATAGTAGTTTATTCCGCCCGCTTGTGGATAATCTTATCTACAATGATCCCTATATGTTACTGGCTGATTATCAGTCCTATATCGATTGTCAGGAAGGAGTCGGTCGCGCTTATAAAGATCAAGAACATTGGAGTCGTTTAGCGATTCTTAATGTGGCCCGCATGGGAAAATTCTCTAGCGATCGATCGATTCGGGAATATTGCGAGGAAATCTGGCGGGTACAACCGGTAAAGATTGAATTACCCGATTATATTCAAGCTAATGCCGGTTTATCGGTAAATTAGAACAAATCTAGGCAGTGGGAACGTCTTCATCGATCCTACTGCCCACAGGATAACCAGCCTTGAGCGACTCTAATCCAGATTTTTACGGGATTGACGGGGCTCGAACCCGCAACTTCCGCCGTGACAGGGCGGTGCTCTAACCAATTGAACTACAATCCCATTTTTGCGACAATTCCAATTGTAACTTCATCATCAGGGTTATGTCAAGCACCTCTGGGAAAATTTTTTTTGAGGGAGTGGGGAAGTGGGAAGTGGGAAGTGGGGAGAGGGGGGAAACAATTCATAACTGGGTTGTTAAAGTTGGATTGGGAGTTAATCGTACTATCGATCAAAAACGGATTTGCTATACTTCAAACGGTCACAATGCGAGTTTTTGCGGCTCTTCTCGACTTTGTATGATAATCAGTGCTGATCATTCCTAGTAGTCTTGCTAGGCAAGGCTTTGAAGACTATAGTTCTGGAAAATTATCCCTATTCTTCTTCCTTCCACACAGAAACGAAAAGAGCCGTTAGTTAAAGCCAAAAAATCCCAATCAAGTCAATCAGGAAAAATGTAAAGAATTACCAAAAAAAGTCCTTGGGCTAACACCCGCAGCAAAGACTTTGAGCTAGGATCTGCTTGTGGACAGACTAAGGAGGGGATTTCTCTGAAACTCAAATTGTTCGCTTCACTAATGGCAGCTAGTACGCTGGCTGTTGGGGCTTTGACGATTAGCAGCCAGTCTGGGGAGGCGCAAACTAATACCTATTCCTGCGAAACGAATCGGGGTGTACCCACCACCTATGCTCTTACTGCAACGGGAAAAAAGATTGCCGTCATTCGCTGGGTGAAAAACTGGGGAGGTAAATATACCCCTGAGGTTCGCTGTCAAGAAGTTTCTGCTAAATTCCAGTCAGCCTCGGAACAAGGTCTTCTCAAGTATCTAACCTACGGAATTAAGAGCGGACAAAAGGTTATCTGCGTCGCGGGGGAATATGGGGGGCCTTGCCTGCAAGTCCTATTTACTCTCAGAAGTAATGACGATCCTGATCGCGTTCTTCAAGATATGATGAGTGTCGGTTTTCGCGCTCAAGGACCCGTTGTGCAATCGGAAGATGGTTCGCCTCAGTATTACTACGATTTCGAGCAATTTCTGGAAAAAGCCCCCACTGCGGAGTAAAATTAGCTGGGTTTTAGCCTTCTACAAGCGCAGGAGAGGACAAAAGCTGATAAATCATAAATTTCTAGTCCTGGCAACGGGAATGGCAGGCTTATTGTTGCTCCCTATCCAGAGTTTTCCTCTCAGTTGGACTGTCCCCGGCGTAGTAGCGCAAACCGTCACTTTTCAACTGTCACCGGAGCAACTACAAAAACTACAAAAGCTGGCTCAGTCTATCACGGTCAAAGTTTTATCAGGAGATAGTGGTGGGTCGGGAATTTTGATTAAAAAAGAAGGTCAGGTTTATACCGTCTTGACTAACCAGCACGTCCTCGCCCCTGGAAAATCTACTCGCATCCAAACTCCTGACGGTAACTTCCATAAAGCCACGTCAGTCGCGGGAGTGAACTTTCAAGGGAAGGATTTAGCCCTGTTGCAATTTCGTGCCAGTGCTGACTATGCAGTGGCTTCCCTGACCAATTTAGCAACGGTGGCAGTCAACGAGCCAATTTTTGCGGCTGGCTTTCCCTTTGATGCTGATTTATCTCAACCCAGTGGGTTGACTTTGGCGACAGGACAAGTTTTATTAGTGCCGGAACGAGCTTTTAAGGAAGGCTACCAGATAAGTACCTAAGCAAAATTAATTACACATTTCGATAAAGCTTTTGCCTCTTGCCTATTGCCTCTTGCCTGTCTTCACTAGGAAATTTATTTTGCATGACTACTTAGGCTACAGCAACAACATTGAAAAGGGCATGAGTGGGGGACCGATTCTGAACCGTCAGGGTCAGGTTATTGGCATTAATGGCATTCACGCCGATCCTCTGTGGGGAGATCCTTATGTCTATGAAGATGGTTCTCGTCCTACTGATGCCCTACGAGATTTGATGAGCCGCTACAGTTGGGGCATTCCCATACAGACTTTTGCTCAATTAGCTCCGCAATATGCCTCAGTAGAGGCGTTAGCTGCTGGAACTCCCACTGCAACAGAAGAAAACTTGCCGCCTATCGCTAATGATGTTAACAATATTGCCCAACAAATTACAGTACAAATCGATGTGCCAAATACATCACATTGCAAAGGATCGGGGGTAATTATAGTCAAACAAGGCAACACCTATACTGTTCTTACTGCCGAACACGTTATCCGTGAAACGGAGGAATGTGATAGAAAAAAACTTGAGATTATCACCCCTGATAATCAACGATATTTAGTGGATGTGAATGAAAATACAGTAAAAACCTTACCAGGTGTTGACCTAGCTGTATTGAAATTTACCAGCAAGCTTTCTTATCAGGTAGCAACGTTAGCAAGACACGATTTAGAGAAGAAGGGGGGGTTAGTTTTTGTTTCGGGTTTGCCAGGTTCAACAGTAGCCAATGGAAAAAATAATCGCTTGTTTACCATTGGAACTCTTTTCAACAAAGAATGGGGATCTATATCAGTCAAAGATTCTCTTTCTTTAACTTATGGTTATGAATTGGTTTATACTAATATCACTGAAGCGGGGGTTAGTGGTGGTCCCGTGTTAGATATACGTGGACACGTTATTGGGATTCACGGAAGAGCAGACGGAGAAGCCGTTGTAGATGAAGCTGGATCAGGACGTTCGATGCATCTAGGTTATAGTCTAGGAGTCCCAATTAATACTTTTTTGAGTCTAGTAACTAAGGTGGGAATAGAACCGACGCAGTTGAGGATATATACTGCTGAACCACCATCACTTACTGAATCAGAGACTCAATCAATCAAATTATCTTTACTCAAAAGAGTACAAAAACCAAACAACAGCAATGATGCTATCAATTGGCTAAATTATGGCAATCAACTATGGCGGTTAGAACAATATGAAGAAGCTTTGGCTGCCTTTGACAGGGCAATTCAAATTAAACCTGATTTTTATCAAGCTTGGTATTCGCGGGGGCTGGTATTGTTATCTCTAGAAAAATATTCAGAAGCTCTTGAAGCTTTTGAAAGAGCCATTCAAGAAAGTCAGGAAAAATTTGCTCTTGCTTGGCGAGGAAAAGGTGAAGCACTTAGGGACTTCCAAAAAATAAACTATTCATTCTCAAGAATAATAATCATTCTCGGAGTGTGGGAGGTAGGGATCGATGGTTGCCCCCTCCTTCCAATTTTGTAGTAGAATTAATCCTGTATATTATTAATCAAGTTTTTCTTTTTAAGAATATATGGAATTAACTGATTCCCTCAAGAAATTGCTCAGTGAAACTGCACTTCAATTAAAAGGTGCAGCTAAAAGAAGATTCATGGCGCAAACAGTCTTAGAATTAGGCTATGGGGGACAAACCCTTGCTGCACAGGAGTTAGGCTGGAATCGAACTACTATTCGTAAAGGAATTAAAGAACTAAAAAGAGGCA
>NZ_JADBUZ010000060.1:0-21315 GCF_020245305.1 Microcystis sp. M20BS1
AAACTATCAATAACTCATGCTTGTAAAGTTTGTACACTAAGGCTTTGAGTTTTTGTTAGATTGATATTTATCAACTTTAGAGCCTTGCTGTGCAGAGAGGGAGCTTGAGGAATTTTCTACAGTGTAAGTTCGGAAGAACCAAAGTAATCTACTGAGGAGTCATCAAAAAAAGGGAAAATGGGCAGCCCAAGGATTATTTCTGTCGAAAACTTATCCAGCCAGTTTTGTCCATCGGAGCTTACTTGAGCCAGCAATTCTCATTTTAAGGTTTCATGACATTAAAACCCTTGCACCTAGAGGGGTTAATAATTCTTAACGAATCTCTAGATCGCTGAAACAACGCAAAATCCTTTCAAAATGAGAATCGCTGTACTTGAGCTTTTTTTAAGCTTTGCCTCCCCCTACAGTACGATGCAATCTTTTAAAAAAACTTAACTTGACGCTGGGCATAAATGCGCTTAGACTGAGCAGAAAAGTTAGTCATCTGTCTTTGGGAGTAGCCCCGCTAATGCTTCCGCAAAAGTTCTGCTGCTAATCAACTGATATAGTACAAATTCAAAGCCCAAAATGATCAAAAAATTAACGGTTTCTACCATCGCTTTACTAGGGGCATTTGTCGCTACCTCCCCAGCGCAAGCGGCTTTAGTTCAAAACGTATCTCTTTTAGACTTGGTTAATAGCGGCACCGTTGCTGGTTCCACGGGAACCCTAACTAGAACGGCGACGGGAATTGCCAGTACCGTGTCCACTAGCAATTTATCCCCTGGGGCTGCCTATACCATGTGGTGGGTTATCTTCAATAACCCTGAGTTTTGCGTCGGGGGTTGTGGTGAAGACGACTTCTCCAATCCTACCGTCAATGCTTCGGCATTTTTTGCCGATGGAGAAGTAATTGGTTTAAATGGACTGGGTAATTTCTCTGCTCAAGTCGGTATCGGTCAACTGCCTAATCCTAATCAAGTGTTGTTTGGTAATGGGTTATTCAATCCCTTGACAGCAGAAGTGTGGAACGTAGTTCGCGACCATGGACCGGCTAGTAGCGACCCTCTACTGCTAAACGCACAGTTAACCACCTTTAATGGTGGCTGTACCCTTACCCCAGGGGATGGTCTTTTCCCCTGTCGTGATGAGCAGTTAGCGGTTTTTTCAACCCCTGTTCCTGAACCTTCCGTTTCTGTGGGGTTAGTTGTCTTGGGAACCCTGGGAATTTTATGGAGAGTCCAAAGACCCAAAAACTAAGCTGGCCTGAATTGAAATTATCTGAGGGATAATCCTTCTCTTGGTCTGTTTTTCCCCGCTTTCCGCCCATTTATTCCCATTTGCCGGTTATGTACAAAAAAATACTGTCTTTAACCCTTTTCCCTTTAGGGATTGCTTCCACTGCCTTGCTGCCAGTATCATCTGCTCAAGCGGTCACGGTGGCTAGTGGTTGGATTGGTGCAGCCACTCAAGGTGTTAGAAATCAACCCCAGGGACCAACGGTAGCTTCTCGGCTCTATGGCATCCTTAGCACTGCTATGTACGATGCTTGGTCAGCCTACGAAGCTACTCCCATTAGTACCGTTCTGGGAGATACTTTACAACGTCCTACGAGCGAAAATACTCAAGCCAATAAACAGGAAGCGATTAGTTTTGCCGCCTATCGGGTGTTAACGGAACTGCTACCCACACAAACGGCTAATTTGACTGCTCGGATGAATAGTCTCGGTTACGACCCCAACAATACCAGCACCGATACCACCACGGCAGCGGGAATCGGTAACACCATCGCCGCCACGCTGATGAATGCCCGTCGTAATGACGGTTCTAACCAGTTAAACGGTTACGTTGATACCATCGGTTACAGCACCCCCAACACTCCCACTCAAGTGGTCAATATCGAACTCTGGACTCCAGAGAGTGTTCCCATCGATTCTGGTTCAGCACTACAAAACTATCTCACCCCCCATTGGGGAACGGTGCAATCCTTCTCTTTAACCGATAATGCTCAATACCGTCCCCCCGAAATCATCCGTTTTCTGTTAGATCCCAACGCTTCGGCGGATTTACAGGCGGGAACGATCACCAGGGCTAATGGTACAGTGGTTCCTATTAGTGCTGCTTTAGTGGGAGTAGATATCAATCCCGCTTTCATCCAGCAGGCGGTTGATGTAGTGGAATTCAGCGCCAATCTCACAGACGAACAGAAACTAATCGCCGAATTTTGGGAAGATGGCCCTGGAACCCCTTTCCCTCCGGGTACATGGATGGAGTTCGGGCAAGATATCTCGCAGCGGGATAATAATACTCTTGACGAAGATGTGCAGTTATTCTTCGCCCTCGGTAATGCGGTTATGGACGCGGGGATTGCCACCTGGGAAGCGAAACTATCCTATAATTCTGCCCGTCCCGTGCGCGTGATTCGCGAGTTAGGTCGCTTGGGTTTAATCGGGACTGACAGTAACGGCGATGGAGTCTTTGAAATTAACGCTTGGGGCGGCCCCGGTTTAGGCACAATCACTATTCCCGCTACCCAATTTCTCACCTACCAGAATCCCTTTGGAGCGCCTTCGCCACCCTTTGCCGAATATACCTCTGGCCATAGTGCCTTTAGTGCCGCTGGGGCGGAAATCCTGCGTCTTTTCACTGGTAGTGATGTTTTTGGTGGTTCTGTCACCTTTGCCCCCGGTACTTCAGCTTTTGAACCGGGCATCACTCCGGGTAGTTCGGTAACTCTCTTTTGGGATACTTTCTCAGAAGCGGCGGATGAAGCCGGTATTTCCCGTCGCTATGGCGGTATTCACTTCCTCGACGGCGATATTCAAGGCAGAATTTTAGGTCGCAGGGTGGGGGGCAGTGTTTGGAACCGCTCTCAATTCTTTATCAACGGTGGCGTTACTACTCCAGAAGCGGATAATGTTCTCGCCCTCTTGACCCTAGGCGGTATTTTCTCCCTAACACGCCTGATAAAAGCAAAATTAAATAAAAATTAGACCTTTTGCTAAATCTCCTAGAGACGTTGCCCCCAACGTCTCTATTTTACTTTCTCCCTAACTGCCCATCCCACAAGCCGAAAATAGGAAGATTAGCTCCGATCGCTTGTTATACTTGTCTAGGATAGAAATTACCGCTCCTCACCCCTGACTGTTAATGATTTTTACTGAATTAGTTTTGCAAAATTTCGGACCCTACGCCGGTCGTCAAGTGATTAATTTACGTCCTGAAAAAGATAACAATCCCTGTCCGATTATCCTTTTGGGAGGCATGAATGGCGGCGGCAAAACTACTTTAATGGATGCGATTCGTTTGGCTTTGTATGGTGCGCGGGCAAAGTGTTCTACTCGCAATAATTTAAGTTATGCCGAGTTTCTCAGTCAAGCAGTTAATAATCAAGCTTCCCTCATCGATCAGGCTAGAATTGAACTGGCTTTTGAACATCTGGTTAATGAACAATGGCGACAATATCGTATCGTTAGATACTGGACAAAACAGCCTAAAGATGGTAAGGATACCCTCGGTATTTTAGATGAAGATTGGCCCGATCCTGCCTTAGCTAATACTTGGGATGAATATATTGAAACTTTATTACCTTTGGGTATTTCTAACCTGTTTTTATTTGATGGGGAACAGGTAAAAGAATTGGCAGAACAGGATGTACCTCCTGACAGCGTTAAGGATTCGATGCAGACTTTATTAGGGTTAGAATTAGCGGAAAGATTAGCCGTTGATCTCGATATTTTAGCTAGTCGTAAGCGCCGGTTATTAGCAGCAGAAAATGAACTAGCAACTATTGAAGCTATTGAGAAAAAATTAGCCCAGTACCAAGAAGATTTAGAATTGGCTAGGCAAGAGATGGAAACTCAACAAAAAAATTTAGATTTGGTTAGAAATGATTTTGATGCAGTCTCGGATAAATTTCGCATTGATGGCGGAAAAATTGCCGCCGAAAGAAGTCAATTAGAGAGCAGAAAAAAGGAGGTAGATAAAAAGTTAGATGAACAGAGAGAATATTTAGGTCAATTGGCGGGGGAATTATTACCATTAAAGTTAATTTTTCCTCTCCTAGAAGCTGCTAAAATTCAGGGAGAAAAAGAGCTAAAATTTCAATCTGCTCAAGTCGCTCAATCGGTTTTAGAATCTAGAGATAAAAAGTTACTTGCTTATTTAAAACAACTAAGTTTAACTTTAGAACAATTAGATAATATTAGGGAGTTTTTAGAGCAAGAAAATAAGTTTTTAGCTGAGGATAACGATTCTTTGGTTACTTCTTACTTAGATTTAGACGAGGAGGCGATCGAGTTATTAAATCGAGTCTTAACCCATCAATTACCGGCACAAATTAACCTCGCTCATCAAGCAATAGAACAATTAAAAAATCTGGAAGCTGACTTAGATAATTTAGAGCGAGAATTAGCAGTAGCAGCCTCTCCCGAAGAATACGAAACCCTGAGTAATAACTTAAAAACTGCTCAAAAAAAGTATCTAAATGCTCAAGGGGAATACGAGCAAAGCCACAAAAATTATGAGGAAATCAAAAAGAAAATTGAGAAAACTAAAAAAGAATTATTTGCCTATAGTGAGAAAGCTTTAGAATCGCAAAGTAACGAACATATCGTTAATGCTATTGTCAAAGCACAGCAAACTTTAAAAGTATTTAAAGAACGCTTAACTTTAAAAAAATTAAATAGATTAGAGGGAGAAGTGGCGGAATGTTTTCGTTATTTATTGCATAAGTCCGATCTAGTTCAGAAAATAGCGATCGATGCTGATACTTTTGGTCTATCTCTCTTTGGTCCCGATGGACAAAATGTTCCTAAACACCGTCTTTCTGCCGGAGAAAAACAACTATTAGCGATCGCTTTTTTGTGGGGATTAGCGCGAGTTTCCGGACGAGATTTACCCATCGCTATCGATACACCCCTGGGACGTTTAGATTCTTCCCATCGCCATAATTTAGTTGAACGTTACTTTCCCGCTGCTTCCTCTCAAGTCATCCTCCTTTCTACCGATACAGAAATTGGACAAAATGAGCTACTCTTATTAGAAGAACAGGAAGTAATCGCCAGAAAATACCTGCTAGAATACAATTCCCAACAACGTCAAACCACTATTCACCCCGACCGCTACTTTTGGTAAAATTATGACTGAGATAAATTCCCCAAAAATCCTCCCCCGATTAACTTGAGACATCGGGTATTACTTTCGATTTTATCAGTCAATCCAAGCTTTTGGGGGGATCAGCACCCCCCTTATCAAGGGGAGATTAAGGGGGGTGCCATATTCAATTTAATTATAACTAGCTACTTAGTTATTAAGGCAGAGGCAATCAGAGCAATTATCTTTTTAACTTTTTACTTTCTAACTTGACCATTATGGGAGAAATAGAAGATTTACTGGCACAAATGAAGGCAGAATACCAGAAACGGGATCGGGAAAAACCGATGCCGTCCTCTTCTTCTCGCCAAGAAAAAGAGCGTTTCCCAGCCGAATTTAAGGTTAATTATGCCGGCGATTCTTCTACCGATGCGCTTTTAAAAGCTTTAGCCTTAGAAAACCAAGAAAGGGAACAACAGGAGGCAGCGGAAAAAGAAAAAGCGTCGGCATTAAAACAGCAGCGCAAGCGAGAAGCTTTAACTAGAAAGGCAAAGCAATGGTTAGATAAATTGGATGCCAAATCGGAGGAAGGACGCTGGTTTGAGGAGTTTTCCTATAGCTACGATTCTCCTTTAGAAGCGGCGATTACCTATCTAGAAGCTTTGGGAGAAGTGGATATTTCTAAATGATCAGGTCTAATTTAAAGTTGTGGGTAAATTGGCCGCATCAAAAACTCGATTATGCCACCAAATATTATCACCAGCTATAATATTTGTGCCGTAACGAGGGACGATACCATAAACAGTGCCGGGGTCATAATCCAAAGCTTCACTGATGAGATTGTAGAGACGTTGTAGATCAAAACCCCGGGGGTCACAATGGGGATATTTTCCTTGATTAATCAGAAAACTATCGACGGCAAAATGGCTGACAATTTGCGGTAGTTGTCCCGTTTGTAAGGCTGCGAGGAGATAATATTTCGCCGTTTGCTGGTATTGAAAATCGCTGTAACCGGGGAGGGTTTGCAAGCGTCCTTTGGTCAAACAGTGGGATCCTGGCGCTTGTACCAGTTCAATGTTAACGCTGGAGATAACCCGACGATTTCTTTCGGCAAAAACCAGCTGCAAGCGATCGCAACTAGGGTGAGATAGCTGCTGACAAATCGCTTCTGTTGCCCATAATGCGGTAGTTTTTGCCCCATCAAAGTAATTTGTGGGATATTCTTTGACTAAACGCCTAAAGACGGCTTCTGAAGGCGTATTTAACCAAATTCTCGCTCTTTTTTCTAACTCAGAGGCCGATCGCGTACTCAAGGGAACACCCTCTAAAGCAATTGCAAAACCCTTGACGCGGATAGTTTCTGGGGTAAGTTGCCACAGTTGACGCACTAATTGATCTCTGGTGTCTGCGGGCAGCATTTCGGCTGCTTGTTCATAAAAAGTGGCTGTGGGACGGTGACGTTCAAAAAAAGGCCGGGCGATCGAGTCTAAAATATCTCTATCCCTAGAATTCCGTTTGCGGGGGATGTAAACATTAGGACCCAATTTCATCGGACCGCGAGCATATTTTTTCTGTTCTTCGATGTTACCCGCAGTCATACTCCAAGCTGTGTCGTGGAGAATAAACAAAGGGGTGCGATCGATGGTTAAGAGGGTTTCTGGCGGGGTAATTTGCAAAAATTCGGCGATTTTCTGCTTTTCTAACTCATCTAGGCTCTTACCGGCCAAATTCTCCCCCACCGTGGAGGGATTTAAAGTATCTATGGTGGCAGTGGAGAGACTAGAGGTATTCAGTTTTAAAATCAGTAGGGACAAGACTAAACTAATCACCAAAGAAGTCACTCCCCATCGCCATTGCTCCGGGGGAAAGATAGAATATCTGGGGGGAGAAAATTGTCTTGATTTTTGCCGTCTTTGTCGATTCATCGGACCTTTTTAACGCGCTTTCCACCCATTGTATTCACTTTCTCGAAAAAGGGAATTAATACTAAATCCGTTGAGTATATGCTACCTATCAGGATAGGCAATAGGCACTCTTGCAATAGGCAGCTTTATTCTCCCCACTTCCCCACACCCCACACCCCACACCCTACACCCTACACATAATTACTGAGGAACCATTGGGTATTAAAAGCTCGATCGCAGGATATTTCTAGTAATCTTATGCCTGATTCCGGTAAAACTGCGATTTTTTGCTTAAAATCAGTCCAATCACTGATTAAATGGTAATCAATACCGTAGGTGTGACAGAGTTGGCAAAAGTCAATATTTTGGGGAGTGGCAAAAAATTCTTCAAAGGGAGGGTCAAATTTGGCGATCGGCAACATCTGGAAAATGCCTCCCCCCTTGTTATTGATTAAAATTATGGTCAAGGAGCCAACAAAATATTTTTTGATTAAAAAACCATTTGTGTCGTGTAATAGGGCTAAATCTCCCGTTAATAGCAGACTGGGGACATTTTTATAAGCCATTCCTATTGCAGTGGAGAGGTTGCCGTCGATGCCATTGGCCCCGCGATTAAAATAGGGACGAATTTGGCGATCGCTAGGCGGGTTAAAAAATTCGGCATAGCGAACAGGCATACTATTAGAGATAAAGATCGGGGTGCGGGGGGGGAGGTATTGGGAGAGCAGCCAGGGGATTTTTCCTTCAATCAGTTTAGTTTCTGCTGCCAAAAGGCGATCAATTTTAAATCTAGCTTGCTGGTCGAATTTTTGCCATAATTCTCGATATTCTCGGTTATTATCGGGTTTTTCTGGGAATAGATGCCCTAATTGCTCGATATTTCCCCTGAGATGTCCGGTTTTTCCCTGTAGAGGATCGTAATTATCGGGATGGGGATCGATAATCCAGCGCGGACAGTCGATTTCTTCTAACCAGATCCGTAATTCTTTGCTGGTGGGTAATTCCCCAATTTGCAGGACAACATCGGGGGTTAATTGGGTTTTAATGGCAGCATTCCGCAATAATAAATCATAGGTAGTGATCAGATGGGGATTTAACCCTGCATAGTTTCGCAGAGGAGATAAAGCTTCTGCTAAGACGGGATATTGTTGCGATCGGGCTAAATTAGCGATCGCCTGACAGTAACTTTCAGGGTTTTGCGGGGAAGCTAATCCCGCGATGATAATTCCTTTGGAGGGTAAAGAAGGAATTTCGAGAATTGAGTGGTTAATGGGGATATTTTGCCGAGATATATGGCTAAAAAAAGCCTCTTGGTCAAAATTAGCCTCTAAATTGTTAATTTCTAGATCGGGAGTTGGTGCGAGGGGATCCCGAAATGGTAAGTTCAGATGCACCACTCCGGGGACAGGATCGAGACAGCGCAACCACCCATGGATGATAGTTTGACGGAGATAGCGTAAACGCTCGATATTGGCACTAGGACAGCTAATTTCCGCTTGCCAGTTGGGATAATTACCGTAGAGTTTGACTTGATCGATAGTCTGACCGGCATGAGCATGACGCAATTCTGGGGGGCGATCGGCGGTTAGAATTAATAAAGGGACATGACTTTCTTTTGCTTCAATGACTGCGGGATAAAAATTAGCCGTGGCAGTGCCGGAAGTGCAGACTAAAACCACCGGTTGATATAATTGTTTGGCTAATCCCAGGGCAAAAAAAGCGGCCGAGCGCTCGTCTAAAATGGGAATAGCTTCAATCTGAGGATGTCTTGCCAAGGCTACCGTTAAAGGAGTCGATCGCGATCCGGGAGAAACCACCCCTATCTTCAATCCCAAACGGGCCAATGTTTCGACTAAAATAGAACCCCAAAGTGTATTAAGATTGCGAAAATCGATCGACATTTATCAGTTCAGTGCAAAGGTTAGGGGACAATCGGTTAAAGAGTCTATTAATAAATTTAACACTGGCCGGAACTGGCCAAGAATAAGTTATTCCTGAGTCAGGGATCCTAGTTAAGTTTACTCTCGATTCCCGGGCCAATTTATCCCTTTTCGGGTTCCTTTCTTGCTAAGTTTTAACCAGAAAACTTATAGGTTAACACCACATTGATATTAGCTGCCAGCAGGGCCAAGAAGAGCAGAAAAGTAAAGCGATCAATCCAGAATTTTTTAAAGAGACCAAAGATATCCTTGAGATAGAATACTCCCAGAATTGCTGCCGTACCGATCATAAAATAATAGCGACCGTAGGGAGAGGCTAAAATCCAGGCTGTTAGATTGAGATGAATCGACCAAACTCCCAGAAAGATAAAAATAATTGAGGCAGTTAATCCGTCCGTTTCTTGGCGAAAATCATCAAGAAAGATGCCTAGAATAATAAACATAAACGGATAAAAAGGAATCATATACCAAGTAAAGAAGTGACTTTGCGCTCCCGTGGCAACTAAAATTAAGGTGTAGAGGATTACTGGTAAAGCGAGTAATCTAACTTGAGGACTAGCGGGATTCTTTCGGAGAAAGGGTAAGAGGGTTAACCAGCTAAAAATTAGCCAACCATCCTCGAAAAATACCGTGGGAGTGGTTAGATATTTGACAAAGTTAAAGTCCTCGAAGCGCAGGGATTGTTCTTGAAATATCTTCCGAAAGAAATCGTAGTCATAGATAGCACCGTAGAGAAAATAGAGAGAGAAAAAGAAAGCACCGATCGCAGTCACATAAATGGCCTCTCGTCCTTGCTTTTCGTAAATCAAGAGGACAATTAATAATACTACTAAATAAATAGCAGTTACTTTGACTAAACAGGCTAAACCAGCTAAACAAGCGGCGATGTAGAGATATTTTTTCCGATGATTTTGATAGTATTGCCAATAAAGTAAGACAACCAATAAGCACAAAAAAATCATTAAATTTTCACTAATAGCTAACCGAGAGAGGAAAACTGTATTGGGATTGGTAGCATAAATTAAACTAGCGATTATAGCGATCGATAGATTACTCAACTTGAGAGCCAGTAAATAGACCAAAACTATCGCAGCAATACCTAAGAATAAAGAAGGAACTCTAATAATAGTTAAACTGCAATCAAAAAAAGTCTTTGCTCCTCCTAAAAGAGCAAATAAACCCACCAATAAACCAAATAAAGGAGGATGATCAAACCAGGGAGTCACCAAACGATAACGGATATTTTTCGCTTCCCAAACCACCGTAGGAAAATTATCCGTGGGACTCAACCATGACCAACTGGTGGGGATACCCGTTTGTAATAAACTCATGCCACTCCAAGCAAAAGCATATTCGTCAGCAGTCCAATTATCTGGAGGCAAAGAATCATAATTATAGATTCGCAAAAAAGCACCTAAGCAGGTGATAATTGCTGCAATCAACCAATGTTTATGGACAGTCAAAAAGCTGGGCATCGATTATTAAGGATAGGTGGCAGTGACTAAATAAGAGTCAGAATTTCATGGTATAATGGATGGGGTGATAATGACAGAAAAATCGGGATGATTAAAGTAAACAGACGTAAATTTGGCCAGTGGATCAGTCTGATCGGTGCAGGAGTCGGACTGGCAGCGATTCTAGATAGAAAAAATATTTTTTCCCCCTCCACCGCTACAGCAATCATACCCCCGCAACCCCCCCAAAATTCCTCTTTTCCCCCCCGACAAAGCTTTTCCTTTGAAACCGTCACTCTCGATCCTAGCGGTTTCGTGATCGAGCGCAATTCCCGCAGTGCCGAATACTACAGCGAAACCCTTGCGGGATTAGAGATGATTGCTATCCCTGCTGGCACTTTTATCATGGGGACACCGGACGGAGAAAAAGGAGACTTTACTGGTAGTGATAAACCCCAGCGCTTAGTCAAGGTGAACAGTTTCTACCTGAGTAAATACCCGATAACCCAAAAACAATGGCAAATTGTCGCTAATCTGCCCAAAATTAACCGCGATTTAAACCCCAATCCCTCCCACTTCCAAGGGGATAACTTACCCGTCGATAGCATCTCTTGGTATGATGCGATCGAGTTTTGCGATCGACTTTCCAGGGCCACCGGCAGAAACTATCGGCTCCCAAGCGAGGCACAATGGGAATATGCTTGTCGTGCCGGCACTACCACACCCTTCTACTTTGGTGCCACCCTTACCAGTGAATTCGCTAACTACTATGCCATTAAATTTCCCTATGCAGTGGAAAGAGAGAGCGAATTTCGAGCTAAAACCACCCCTGTAGGCAGTTTTCCCCCAAATGCCTTCGGATTATACGATTTACATGGCAGTTTATACGAATGGTGTGCCGATCCTTGGCATCGCAACTATAAAAATGCTCCCAGCGATGACCAAGTATGGCCGGCCGATCCTAATAGCACCGGCAATCGTTATCGCATCCTGCGTGGAGGTGGTTGGGGGACAGAATTGAGGGAATGTCGCTCCGCTAGTCGAGGCCAATTTGGTCCGGATAATCGCTATAGTGTATTAGGATTCCGCATCGCCAGTAGTTAGCTCAAAATTCTGGTTTCAACAACTTTGCCGGTAAATTGTGCGTCTCTAAACCTGTTTTAGTCTGTGAGTGTAAGCGAGTGACCAACTCTCCACCCTATCCCTTTTTAACCACCCCCGTCGGCTCTTTGCAAATTCCTTTTTTAGAGCAAATTGAAGAAATTACCAGCAATAATAGTTATATTCTCAGAGATTCGCCGCAATTACTCAAATTATCTCTAGTTATTCCCACTTATAACGAGCGAGATAACGTTATTCCCCTAGTCGAGAATCTCAGTCAATTACTCGATCGAAAAATTCCCGATCAGTATGAACTAATTATCGTCGATGATGACAGTCCCGATCGCACTTGGGAATTAGCCAGCAAATTAACCCAGGATTACCCGCAACTGCGGGTGATGCGTCGTCAGGGAGAAAAAGGATTAGCGTCGGCAGTGGTGCGGGGTTGGCAAGGGTCAAGGGGTGAGATACTAGGAGTAATCGATGGAGATCTGCAACATCCCCCCGAAATTCTCTATAATCTCCTCGAAACTATCGAAAAAGGAGCCGATTTAGCTCTTGCTAGTCGTCACGTCGAAGGAGGAGGAGTGAGCGAGTGGAGTCTGCTGCGACGATTTCTCTCTCGCGGCGCTCAAATCCTTGGTTTAATTCTACTGCCAGAGGTGGTCGGTCGCGTCTCCGATCCCATGAGCGGTTACTTTATGGTCCGCCGTCAAGTGATCGCCGGTCCGATTCTCAATCCCACCGGTTACAAAATTTTACTAGAAGTCATCGGCAAAGGTCGCATCAAAACCATCGGAGAAGTGGGTTATGTCTTCCAAGAGCGGCTAGAGGGGGAAAGTAAGGTAACTTGGAAACAATGGCTAGAATATATCTTCCATCTGCTGCGTTTGCGCTCTCAAAAGCCATTAAGGTTTTTAGATGCAATTGTCAATCTACCTTTAGATAGATTTATTCGCTTCGGTTTAGTGGGATTAACCGGGGTTTTTGTCGATATGGCCTTTCTCTATCTTCTCAGTGATCCCGCCGCTTTGGGTTGGGGATTAACCCGCAGTAAAATCATCGCCGCTGAATTAGCAATTATTAATAATTTTATCTGGAATGATCGCTGGACTTTTGGCGATTTATCCGCTCGTCAACGGGGTTGGAATAAACGCTGGAAAAGATTTTTCAAGTTCAATTTGATCTGTTTAGCCGGTTTAATTTTAAACGTCTTGCTGCTCAACCTTCTCTTTAATGGTTTAGGAATCAATCGCTATCTAGCTAACTTCATCGCCATCGCTATCGTCACGGTTTGGAACTTTTGGGTTAATCTTAAACTCAGTTGGCGGGTGACAAAATAGCCAGCTAGAAGCAAAAAAATGGTGGGCCAAAATTGAGATGCGCTTACCCTGTTGTCCATAGTATTTGAGACCCGCTTACTTCATCCTATGATCCTGATTACAGAAAAAATTTACCAGTCTATTTTCACCCACGCAGAATCCACCTATCCCGAAGAATGTTGTGGGTTACTCCTAGGAAAAATTACCGAGACAGCAGCCGAAGTTATCAGCATACAAGCAACAGAAAATAACTGGTCAGGCAATAGAAAAAACCGCTTTAGTATTGCCCCAGAAGTGCTTTTACAAGCTCAAAAATCGGCCCGGGAAAACCAGCTAGAAATTATTGGTATCTATCATTCCCATCCCGATCATGCCGCCATTCCCTCGGAAATTGATCGCCAATTAGCCTGGTCAGGATATACTTATTTAATTGTCTCTGTAGTTTCAGGGCGAGCGATCGATTTACAAGCTTGGCAACTGGACGAGCGCGAACAATTTCAAATTCAACCTCAAGAATTAAAATGTTTTTGACATCGCTTGAGAACAAAAAAGAAAGGCTGGGGAAAGTTTTTAAAATCCATAATTCCCAGCACCGTATTATCATCTACTTTCCGAAAAGAGTCATTAATCGGCAAATAATCATAAATCATCGTGGCGCTAACTTTGTCCCGATATTCCATCATTCGCAGTCTAGCCTGACTTGTCTCTGTTTTTAGCAAGGAGTTGGTCAGCATCAGCAAAGGTTTCAGAGAATTATTTTTCAGTATCGGCAGCTTCAAAATCCAGTTCATGGCCGTGGGATTAGGTGCCACCTTAAAAATTTTTCCCTGACCATCTAAAAATAACAGGGGGTGGACATTCTCAGTATCGACAAATTCTTTACCATACCAATTAGATGCCTCTAATAAACCATCCATGGGGTGATTTGTCTCAAGTCCAGAACCTTGCCAAAGACCGAGCATAAAGTCTAAACTCACGGGTTCGAGAGCGTCAAACAATTCTAACGCTCTTTCGGTGGTCGTTTGACCAGCTTTAAGAATCGACTGGCAGCTTTCTAATTTTAATGTTTCCATTGTCTCGCTCTTATTGTGTCCTGACAATGATATTATAGCTGCCCAGCCAGAGGGTGGGGGATTGCCCCTCGGCTAAAATCACCAAACATCCCACATATCTTCACTCAATGGGTCATCGTATCACTCTAGGGTTTCCAGCCATTCACTCATTTCTTCCTTGATGGTTTCTTTAAGTTCTCGCAAATCATCTTTATCTATTAGGCCTTTTTCCAGTAAGAAAGTGTAGAACTTTTTCAGACTACCTGCGTTAGACTTGAGACTTGATTGACTGGCCCACAGGGCCTTTTTGATAAACCAATAACCCAAAAAGTCACCGACCATATCTACCCCGTCTTTAGCTTCTACTGCATCCTCATAGAGTAAATATTCGTTGATATAAAAATCTATATTTGAAATATGATTATTAATGGTTTTTTCCGACAAACCTGATGATTCTAGCCAACTCTCGAAATCCTTTAGTAATTCATGATTGACTTTTCTTATCTTTTGACAGTCAGCCTCATATTTCTGGGAATCATCCATCTCAAATTTCTCTCCTCTAAATCGCTGCTCGATGGTCAATAGGGTAATTAATCAAGTCTTTTTTTCCAAGCGTCTAAAGCCGCCATTTTCTCCTCAGGGTCAAGGTCGGCCAACCGCCGGAATCGCCTTTCTCTTTTCTGCTAAATAGCTTCAACGATGTTAGACTGAATTTGCTCAATGATGGCAGCCACATCTTCTTCTGTATCTCGAGGTTGGGTTAATTCCACATCCGTTGAGGAGAGGTACATTTGGGCCCAGTCTCGGTTTTCCAGTTCACACTGGTCAATCACCGAACTGGGGATGTTTTTCAGGGTGATGCTATCCCATTCAATGCCGATGAGATTGCTCTGCCGCTCAATTATCACAATTCTTCCTTGCCAACCACCGATGTCAGTCCCCAAATCTGGGTCAAGTACACCCTGTTTGACGATGACCGAGTCGCCGACTTTGAAGGCAAACTCTGACTCGGAAAATTCGGGCGACAAGCTGGAGGCAACCGAGAGATGATACTCGCTTCCTAGCTCTTTTAACTCAAAATCCACAATCATCCGCTTGTTTTCCGAGAAATAACGGTTTTTCCTAGCGATTAGCTCCTCGATTAGCCCTTGAATATCCGCCTTGAGCCTTTTATCTCCTTTAAGAAGGTCTTTATTAAAAACTCGGTCTATCATCTCTTGCCGCTTTGATTCGGGGGACAACGCCAGATTCCAAGCGATTATCCCTATGGTCAGCAGTGTTCGCATAGATCCCTTCGTTTCATTGGATTTGCGGTAAGGCTCGATAAAATCCTCCAGAACTTCCGACATTGTGACTTCCCCAGAAGGAGAGACGACAATTTCCTTGAAAGGCAAGGACTTTTCTCTTAATTTCTTCTCAAAGCTTTTCAAGGGTTTTTCGGATCCTTGGGACATTTTCTGCAGCCTGAGCAGTTCACTAAATGCCTTCGATTTTTTAGCCATGATTGAGCCAGAAAATATGTGTTATTAATCCTGTTGGGTTGCTGAACAACATTGGAATAGGGAAATTGTAACTGCTCTCAGGGAGCGATTGCGCTCTCATTATTAAATCTTAAAGTTCTGGTCTGAGTCGTCAGCTGTTGACTACTAAGCTAAGACGCATTTAAAGCACTTATTCTTAAGATTAGCCGAATCTCCCCCAATCCCTTTACTGTTGCCTCTTGCCTCTTGCCTCTTGCCTCGTCTCAACAAGCAATTTAAATGCTTAACAACTTATCCGATACCTTTTTGTTAACATAGATTAGCAATGCACTTTCAGAGATTCTCTTAAAACAGAGGATATCTCCTTCCCAAATCCCCCGCAAGGGAAAAATATGTCTCAAAAGCCGATTTATCTAGATTGCCACGCCACGACACCGATGGAGCCGCAGGTTCTGGCGGCGATGTTACCCTATTTTACCGAACACTTTGGTAATGCCAGTAGTATTAATCATGTCTATGGTTGGACAGCCGAGGCTGCGGTTAAACAGGCACGAGAAACAATCGCCGCTGCTATTAATAGTAGTCCCGAAGAAATTATTTTTACCAGTGGAGCAACAGAGGCCAATAACCTAGCTATCAAAGGGGTTGCCGAAGCTTATTTCGCCAAGGGAAGGCATATAGTTACGGTGATGACAGAACATCGCGCCGTTTTAGATCCCTGTCATTATCTGGAAAAATTGGGTTTTGAGGTGACAATTTTACCCGTCGGTGCTGATGGCCTAATTGACTTGGAACTACTAGAAAAATCTTTGCGTCCTGACACGATTTTGCTGTCAATTATGGCGGCTAATAACGAGATTGGGGTGATTCAACCTTTAGCGGCAATTGGGGCGATTTGTCGCCAGTATCAGGTACTTTTTCATACGGACGCGGCCCAAGCAATCGGCAAAATTCCCCTAGATGTGGAGGAAATGAATATAGATCTAATGTCCTTAACTGCCCACAAAGTCCACGGACCAAAGGGAATCGGTGCGCTGTACGTCCGGCGCCGAAACCCCCGAGTCCGTCTTGCCGCTCAAATTCAAGGGGGAGGTCAGGAAAAAGGACTGCGATCGGGTACAATATTTACACCGCAAATTGTCGGTTTTGCCAAGGCGGTAGAATTGGGCATCAAAGCGATAGAAGAAGATAACAGCTACTTAAATCAGTTAAAAGCCCGTTTATGGGAGATTATCAGTCAATTAGACAGAATTTATCTCAATGGTCATCCTAGCCAAAGATTAGCCGGAAATTTAAATATTAGTATTGAAGGGGTGGACGGTGCGGCGTTATTGTTAGGATTACAGCCAATAGTGGCGCTTTCCTCCGGTTCTGCCTGTTCTTCTAGCCATACCGCCCCCTCTCACGTTTTAACTGCCTTGGGTCGCCCCGAATCTCTCGCTTATGCTTCCCTGCGCTTCGGGTTGAGTCGTTTTAATACTTTAGAAGAAATTGAACTGGTGGGGGAACAGGTGGTTTTAACGGTTAATTCCCTCCGCAAAGCCAAAAATTTTTGACGTTTCGGCTCCTATCCACAAGTTAGTTTCGGTCTAGGTTTTAACAATTCCGAAAAAGGTTTCTACGATTGCCTTTGACTGATTGCCGTGCCGGTTAATAACACTGATGCTTGGTTTTCAGTCCAGTGAATCATCCAACTCGGTTGTAATCCCAAAACAATAATAAATAAAGCCAAAGCAATTTCGGGAAATCTTTCGGGCCAGGTACTGCGAGGAATGCGCGATAATTCAGGGGTTAAACGACCAAAGAAAACCCGATTAATCATCAGGAGAAAATACACTGCGGTTAAACCACTAGCAACCAAACATAAGAGCGTTTGTATCGGAAAAATCGGGAAACTGCCACGAAAGACCAAAAATTCGGCGATAAATCCCACCATTCCGGGGATGCCAGCGCTGGCCATAGCCGCTAAAATCATTAACATTCCCGTGATTGGTAAACCTCTTTCTGGATTTAATAAACCGCGTAGATAATCCACATCCCGGCTGCCGGTTTTTTTATACACTACTCCCACCAACAAAAATAACAAAGCGGAAATTAAACCGTGACTAATCATCTGCAAAATCGCCGCAGTGATGCTTAATCTGGTGGTGGCCGCCGCTGCTAGTAAAATATAGGCCATGTGGGAAATGGAAGAATAGGCGACTACTTTTTTCATATCCTTTTGGGCAATAGCGCAACTGGCCCCGTAGAGGGCGCTGATAGCTGCTATCGTTGCTAACCAAGGAGCGAGAGTTACCCAAGCATCGAGAAATAAACCGACTCCAAAGCGCAGCAGTCCATAGGTTCCTAATTTGAGTAATATTCCCGCTAAAAGCACAGAAACGGGGGTAGATGCTTCGACGTGGGCATCCGGTAGCCAAGTATGAAAGGGAAAAATCGGGATTTTGATGGCTAATCCAATCAGAAGGGGGATGAGGAGCAGTAATTGGGTTTTAACGTCTAAATTATTCGATAAAAGGGGGTTATAGGCGAAATTATCAGCACCAGTTAGCCAAACTAAGCCAAGGAAAGAGATTAGCACTAAAAAGCCTGAAATTGCCGTGTATAATAAGAATTTCATGCCTGCGTAACCGCGTCTTTGACCCCCCCAAATGGCAATGAGAAAGTAAAGCGGGACGATTTCTAATTCGTAAAATAGGAAAAATAGCAGTAAATCCTGCGCTAGAAAGGCTCCCGCTACTCCAGCATTGAGTAACAAGAGCAGGGAATAGTAAAATTTCGGTCGGTTAACCTCTGTACCACTAGCATAAAGAGCAATTATTGTCAAGATGCTGTTAAGAAAAAGTAATGAAAATGATAAGCCATCGACACCGAGGGCATAGTTGAAACCGAGGAAATTAATCCAAGGCAGGTTAACCGTGAACTGCATTTGCGGGTTACTAGGGTCAAATTGCCAGCCAAGGAGAATATTAAGCAGTAAGAGAACGACAGCAAGAGTTAGAGCTAATCCTCGCACTTTTTTCGCCTCTAGAGGCGTGTAGGCAATCAGTATCGCCCCTATAATCGGTAGCCAAATAAAAGCGTTGAGCATTCTTTACTTTAATGGGGATGATAAACTTAATATTATTGCCTAAGCGGTCAATCTTTAGCAAGATAGCTATCAACTTTTAACATTTATTAATAAAATGAGCCAGAGATTACCATTACCAGAAATTCGTCGAGAAAAAAACAGCGATTTTGCTGCCATATACCGAGTAAATTCCTTGGCTTTTGGCTGGTAAAATGACGCTAATTTAGGAACCCCTCATAACTCACCATTAAGATAACTGCTATAATTATCGTCTGGGGTTTGACTCGGTGTCAAAACAAGTTTCAGCTAATTTAATTAAATTGGTTTGATTAATCTTGCCTTGTGGACTTTTTGGTATCTCTGGTAATTTTATCCAATGTTTCGGCAGTTTATAATTGACTAATTTATCTTTAATCTGGGATTGAATAATTGTCTGGCATATCTGAGAATTAACGGGGACATAAAAAGCGACAATTACCTGTCCCCATCGAGAATCTGGCAATCCTAAAACCACCACATCTTTAACTAAATTAGTTTGTCTAATGGCAGTTTCTACCTCAAAAGGATAAACATTTTCTCCTCCGGTAATTATTTTTTGACTATCGCGACCAATGATATATAAATAACCACTTTCATCCAAATAACCTAAGTCATCGGTCTCGAAGTAGCTTGCTTGATTAAGATGGGGATAATAGCCTAAAAATAAAGATTTCGCTTCAATAATAATTTTCTGGTTATCGGGATTAATTTTTATCTGAGCATGGGGTAATAGCTGTCCACTACTATTATTTCCTTGTCGAAAATCTTCCGGTTTAAGGGTGACAATTTGTGAGGCAGTTTCCGTCATTCCATAGGTGGGAGACAGAGAAATATTATATTCTCTAGCTTTTTCTAGTAAAGATGGCCATGCAGGGGAACCTCCTAGTAAAACTGTTTTAAAATTGGCTAACCAACGAGGATCATTTTCTAGAAAGAATTGTAATTGAGTGGGTACTAAAGAGATAAAATAATCTTGAAGATTGAGATTATTTATGCGCTTTTGTTTGATTTTCTGGTAAGGAATAACAGCAAAATCTCCCCCTGTTAAAAAACTTCTGAGAAACTGCATTAAACCACTAACATGATATAAAGGCAGTAGGCAAAAAGAGTTAACCTGCTTGACTTGAAAATATTCAGAGAAACCTTTAACAGAAGCAGTTAAAGTTAACCAGTTATGGATAGCAAAGCGAATTTTTCCCGAGGTTCCCCCTGTGGGTATCATCAGAGAATTAGTCAAAGGATTGACAGAAGGAGAATTATAGTTAAAAACCTTGATATTTTCGCCAAAAATATAATCGGGTTGCACCAGAGAGAAAACCTGTTCCCATTCGTTAGTTTTCCAGTCGGGATTAGCTAGAAATAGGCAACTTTTGACCCTGACAGCAGCCAAGAATATAGCTAAGAATTTAAGGGGATTGCCTTCAGCAAGCAGTATAGTTAATCGAGGATTATCTGCGGCGATAAATTGCTGATAATAGGACTGATATAATTGATAAAATTTCTGGCTATTGTATCCATATAACCAATCTTTTTGACTGAGATATGCTAATTGTTTGCTGATGTCGTCCACAGTTTTTCTAACCAATCGGGGTCACTATTATTAAACCATTGTTGCACACCAAAACCTAAAGCTCGCTCCTTTTTGGGGTATTCTTGTGCTAGACGTAGAGCGGATTTTCTGCCGATATTAGTTTCTAAAACCGAGGAAAATACTAAATCTAAGGGATATTTTTCCCAGAGATTTCTTAACCCTTGTATTGAACCAGTAATAGCAGGTTTAATCACAAAAATTCCTCGCCATCTCCGTTGATAACATTCCTCTATTTGTCGAAGATTGGCCACCGATTCATCTAAAGCAATCCCTGTGGTAAAATCTTGACTTAATTGCCACATTTCCGCTAATTGAGACGGGGGTAAAGGTTGTTCGATAAATTCAATTATTTTAGATTCATCGGCAATTTTTAACCAGATTTTACTCTCAGCAATACTTAATCCTCCATTGGCATCTAAACGCAATTTAATTTCCTGGGGTAATCGGTCAATTAATTTTTCAAATAGTTTTAACTCTTGTGGGAGAGAATTGACCGCAATTTTCCATTTATAAGTATTAGTTTGATTGGTGGCTAGAATATCATCCAGACAGGGAAATACTGCCGCACCAGTGGGTAATAAATAACTATAATTTTTCGGTTCTAATTCTCTTGATTGATTCTCTATACTCAAATTTTCTAAAGCTGATTCAAAGGCAAATTGACAAGCGGGAAATTGTTCAGGAATAGAAAAAATTGAAGTTATTGATAGGGGATTTTCGAGACTTTTACAGAATAATATTGCTGCCGATAATGTTTCTGAACCAAATTCAGGTAAAGGAGCAATTTCTCCCCATCCTATACGTCCATCTTCCGCTTCTAAGCGAATAATAATTCCTTCCCTAATTTGCCATAGTCCGTGATGGGTTTGTAGGGGACGCAGCAAAGGACGCTGATAAACACGAAATTGCCAGAAATACATGATTAACTATAAGTAGTAGTGAAAAGCTTAACATGAGCAGGCGTTGGGTTTCATGCTTCAAACCAACCTACGTTCTTTATAGAGTTTGTCAGCGAAACGTTTTTTTGTTTTAAAGTCCAGAAAACGGGTTTCTAAATAGTTTCTTGAAGAAACCCGTTTTCTAGGTGACTTAGAAGGAGAGCTTAGAAACTTAGATAAAGAAATTACCCACTGGAATGCTACCTAAAGCTGGTAAAGTCCCAGTAAATCCAGTGATATTTATTAATAAATCATTGCTGGATTGGAAGCCAGCCGTGCTATCATTAATAACGAGGTAAGTTCCAGCTATTGCACCGGTTGTTACCTGCACTAAGGCGGCACTATTAACC
>NZ_JADBUZ010000061.1:0-106247 GCF_020245305.1 Microcystis sp. M20BS1
ATCTAATCGGAAAGCTAGTTGTTTGACTTCTTGGGAAGTAAATCGATAATTGCTAACCCTAGCATCGGGTTGAGCGATTAATTCAAAGAACGAATCGGGAAAATCGAGAAACATTCGATAGAATATGCTGTCAGTTTTCATACTGCCACAAAATTGCCTGTAATTTCAGCTTAATCCGCCTATGATCATCCCATCATTTCTGCAACCCGGTGCTAAAGTTTCTCTGGTGGCCACCAGTGGAGCCGTCAAGGAATTAGCCGCCCTCGAAAAAGGCGTAGAAATCTGGCGATCAAGGGGTTATCAAGTGGAATTTAGCGAGAATTGGTCTAATCGTCTCGGTTATCTCGCCGGTAGCGACGAGCAACGTCGTCAAGCTTTAGCCCAAACATGGCAAGATGACGATTGTCAAGCAATTCTCTGCGCTAGGGGAGGTTACGGTAGCGCTCGCCTCTTGGAAAATTGGACATGGGCAAAAACTAACCCGAAATGGTTAATCGGTTTTTCCGACGTGACGGGGATTTTATGGAGTTTAGCGAAACAGGGCATTTGTAGCGTTCACGGGCCAGTTTTAACCACCTTAGCCCAAGAAA
Organism: Microcystis sp. M20BS1; assembly: GCF_020245305.1. Taxonomy (NCBI): domain Bacteria; kingdom Bacillati; phylum Cyanobacteriota; class Cyanophyceae; order Chroococcales; family Microcystaceae; genus Microcystis; species Microcystis sp. M20BS1. The sequence goes on from NZ_JADBUZ010000061.1 coordinate 591, forward strand.
GTCCCCAATCAATCGATCGCCTCTTTTCTCTTCTGGAAGGTCGTCCTTTAGCCCCTCTTATCGGTCAAGGTTGGGGTGGGGGCAAAGTGCGGGGACGCTTATTACCAGCCAATCTAACCGTAGCCACCCATCTCCTCGGAACCTCGGTTCAACCCACCCTAGAGGGGGTAATTTTAGCCCTAGAGGACGTAACCGAGGCCCCCTACCGGATCGATCGAATGTTAACTCAGTGGCGAATGCTGGGCATTTTCTCCCAAATTAAAGCCATTGCTCTCGGTCGTTTTAGCCGTTGTCTGGCAGCTCCCGGTAGTGATAGTCAAACCGTGGAGGAAGTCTTAAAAGAGCGTTTGGGCGATTTAGGCATTGCGGTTATTGCTGAGTTACCTTTCGGTCATGATGGCGATAATGCCGCTTTACCTGTGGGAACAATGGTAGAACTGGACGGGGATCGGGGAATCTTAGAATTTTTCTATCCCTAAATGATCCACTTTTTTGATACTATCTTAGAGAAGTGTTAACAAATGTAACAAAAAATTAATTATAGATGAAAGTATTAGTTGTCGGTGCGACGGGAACCCTAGGGCGACAGATCGTGCGTCATGCCATCGATCAGGGACATCAAGTGCGTTGTTTGGTACGCAGTCAGAGAAAAGCGGCTTTTTTGAAGGAATGGGGCGCGGAATTAGTCGGGGGAACCCTGCGGGATAAAAATACCATTATTGCTGCTTTAGAGGGAATGGACGCGGTGATCGATGCCGCTACAGCCCGGGCGACGGACTCAGCCAGCATTAAACAGGTGGATTGGGATGGTAAAGTTAATCTGATTCAAGCGGCTAAAACCGCCGGAGTTGATCGCTTTATTTTCTTTTCGATCCTCAATGCCGAAAGATATTCCAACGTGCCTTTAATGGAGATAAAACGCTGTACCGAGAAATTTCTAGCAGAATCGGGTTTAAAATATACAATTCTGCGTCCCTGTGGCTTTATGCAGGGTTTAATCGGTCAATACGCCATCCCGATGTTAGATAATCAAACCGTCTGGATCACGGGGGAAAGTACAGCGATCGCCTACATGGACACCCAAGATATCGCTAAATTCGCCGTTCGCGCTTTAGAAGTCCCCGAAACCGTCGGTCAGTCCTATCCCGTGGTCGGCAGCAAAGCTTGGAAAGCTGAAGAAATTATCGAAGTTTGCGAACGCTTATCGGGTAAAGAGGGGAAAATTTGGCGTTTACCCATGGGATTACTGCGTTTTATGCGAGGAATAAGCCGTTGTTTCCAATGGACCTATAATATATCTGACCGACTAGCTTTTGCGGAAGTTCTCGCTAGTGATCAAGCCCTTGATGCCCCCATGGCAGAAGTTTATCAAGTATTTGGCCTTGATCCGAGTCAAACAACTACTTTAGAATCCTATTTACAAGAATACTTTAGCCGCATTCTCAAGAAGCTCAAGGAAATCGACTTCGAGAAACAAAAAGCTCAGAAGAAGAAGAAAACTCCTTTCAAAAAGAAAGCGTGATTCAGCAGTAGGAAAATTTGTCAATGCCCAAAATCGGCATTATTTACAACGATATTAAGCCTATCGCTTGTAAAACAGCCAATCAGATACAAGATCAGCTACTTTCCCTAGGTTGCCAGGTGTTTATGGCTACCGGCAGCGGTGGTCTGCTAGGCCATTCTAAACCCTCTCGTCCGGTTTGTTTTACCCCGATCGATCAGTTAGTCCCCCCCCACTTCGAGCAAGATTTAAGTTTTGCGATCGTGCTGGGGGGCGATGGTACAGTCCTATCGGCAGCCCGGCAGTTGGCCACCCTTAATTTGCCCCTGTTAACGGTCAATACGGGACACATGGGCTTTTTGACCGAAATTTACCTAAATCAGCTTGAACCCGCCTTAGAGCAGGTTCTAGAGGGGAAATACACCATCGAAAATCGCTCGATGATCACGGTGCGACTGTTTCGCGAAGATACCCTCCTCTGGGAGGCACTTTCTCTCAATGAGGTGGTCGTCCACCGGGAACCCCTCACCAGTATGTGTCATTTTGAGATTCAAATTGGTGAACACGCACCTGTCGATATCGCTGCCGATGGGGTTATTCTCTCCACTCCTACTGGTTCTACTGCCTATGCTCTCAGCGCCGGTGGCCCGGTAATAACTCCCGATGTGCCGGTATTACAATTAGCTCCCATTTGTCCCCATTCTTTAGCTTCGAGATCCTTGGTATTTTCTGACAAGGAAACTGTAAATATTTTCCCAGCAACTGCTAATCGGATGGTGATGGTAGTGGACGGTAATGGCGGTTCTTATATCTTGCCAGAAGATCGAATTAATGTGCAGAAATCGCCCCACCAAGTCCATTTTATTCGTCTGCAATCGACGGAATTCTTCCGCATCCTTCGGGAAAAATTGGGTTGGGGTTTGCCTCATATTGCTAAACCAACTTCGGTGGAATTACCTTAATCAGTTATCAGTTATCAGTTATCAGATGCGAGCTTTCAGTTCATTGATTGCTAGTTACTGTTTACTGATAGCTGAATTTATGCTCTCTTTTCGTGCCAAGATAGCTTTTTATTTAGAGGATGTCACCACGGCGATCGGACTGACGGTAAATCTGCTTATCCTAGCATTAATTTTACTCTCGTTGGGGATTTATGTGGCTCAAACCTATCCCTTATCCGCCACTTGGCAAATGTGGTTACGTCAGCTTGATTGGGGAATTTTAAGCTTATTTTCCCTAGAGTATTTAATTCGGTTTTGGTGTGCGGAATCAAAACTAGGCTTTGTTTTTAACATTTTTTCCATCCTAGATTTATTATCAATCCTGCCTCTATTTTTTGGTTTTTTTGATATTAGGTTTTTTAGAATTTTTCGCTGGTTTAGAATTTTGCGAGTGATTCGTTTTTTTGGTTCCGATCTTTCTATTTTTCAAATTAAAACTTCCGATCAGATAGTATTTACTCGCATATTACTAACTCTATTTTCGATTATTTTTGTTTATGCGGGTTTAATTTATCAGATCGAACACCCGATTAATCCTCAAGTCTATCGGACATTTTTTGATGCTTTTTACTTCGCCGTTGTGACTATGACTACCGTGGGATTTGGGGATGTGACTCCCCTTTCTGATGGGGGCAAAATGGTGACAGTTTTAATGATTTTAACGGGAGTTTTGTTAATTCCCTTGCAAATTAGCACTCTGACTAAACAAATATTAAAATCTGGCACTCAAATTGATTATCCTTGTCCAGATTGTGGTTTACCCCGTCACGATATAGATGCCAACTTTTGTAAAAACTGTGGCGCAAAACTCTTAAAAAAACCTGATTGAGACTAATTCTGGCGAAATGGGTAGATGGGGAAGTGGGGAAATGGGGAAATGGGGAAGTGGGGAAATGGGGATAATAAAAAAAAGTAATCTCCTGTCTCCTGACTCCTAACGACCGACGACCGACGGAATCATGACAATTTACAATTGCTTAATAATTGTTGCCGCTGCCGTGATAATATGTCTTGTGGCTTACCTGAGCGTCATAGCTGGGAAAGCAATCCAGATATTGAGATTAGTCTATCGCTGATTTAGGTGTACCTTGTCTGACCCATCGATCGAATCTCCCCCAACCCCAGAAACAAACCCGCCGTCAGATCCGATGCGGGAATACTATCAACTACAAAACACCTTATTGATCACCACCCTGATCTTAAGCGGTCTGATCTTTATACCCGTGTGGCTGTTTTATTCCCTCAATACCGCCCTTAATTACCTATTAGGGGCAATGGTGGGAGTTGTTTACCTAAAACTCCTCGCCGGGGAAGTGGAAAAATTGGGGGTAACGAAAAATCGCGTGGGCAAAAAAGGATTAGCCCTATTCGCCGGATTAATCATCATCGCCAGTCGTTGGCAAGAACTGCACATAGTGCCAGTTTTTTTGGGGTTTTTGACCTATAAAGGGGCGATCATCGTCTATACCCTGCAAACCATCTTCAAGCTGGAGCAGAAAGCCGATTCCTAAACCCTTTGACCGTTAAAAATAACCCTGATTTGCGAACCCGAATCTCTCTAAGGTAGAAATGTTAGACAGTTTAAGTGTGCTTAATTTTTATAGCCTCGCTTCTCTGGAAGTGGGACAACACTGGTACTGGCACATCGGCGGACTAAAAATTCACGGGCAAGTGATCGCGGTCTCCTGGATCGTCTTCGCTATCTTAATCATCGCCTCGATCGCCGCTACCCGCAAAATCCAGAAAGTCCCTAGCGGTATTCAAAACCTCATGGAGTACGTTCTCGAATTTCTGCGCGATTTAGCCAAAAACCAGCTAGGAGAAAAGGAATATCGACCCTGGTTGCCCTTCATCGGCACCCTATTTTTATTTATTTTCGTTTCTAACTGGTTAGGGGCCTTGATTCCTTGGAAGTTAATCGAACTGCCCGAAGGGGAATTAGCCGCCCCCACTAACGACATCAATACCACGGTGGCGTTAGCCCTACTGACTTCCCTCGCTTACTTCTACGCAGGCATCAGTAAAAAAGGACTCGGTTACTTCGCTCACTACCTAGAGCCGATTCCCGTGCTATTACCGATCAAAATTTTAGAAGACTTTACCAAACCCCTCTCCCTCAGCTTCCGTCTTTTCGGAAACATCCTCGCGGATGAGTTGGTAGTAGCAGTATTAGTCTTCCTTGTCCCCCTAGTCGTACCCCTACCCCTGATGGCTCTCGGTTTATTTACCAGCGCTATTCAGGCCCTTGTCTTCGCCACCCTTGCCGGGGCCTATATCCATGAGGCACTGGAATCGGAACACGAAGAAGAACACGCTTAAAAGCGAGAGACGAAAACAGAAAAATTTCTTAGGGAAAAGTGTCCAAATAATAGGATAATAACTAAGAAATTATTGGTCGAATTCAGGATGAGCAACTGAATTCCAGGATCGTTCTTTCCCAAAAACTCTTTCGGGAGTTTTGAGCAGAAAACCAGCCATTTTTTACGGCTGAGAACGCGCTCTGTAAACAACAGATTGAAATTGATTAGTAAATAGAGGAAAAAATCACCATGAACCCCACAGTAGCTGCCGCTTCCGTTATCGCCGCCGCCCTCGCCGTTGGTTTAGCCGCTATCGGCCCCGGTGTTGGTCAAGGTACCGCTTCTGGAGAAGCTGTTTCCGGTATCGCCCGTCAACCCGAAGCTGAAGGAAGAATTCGTGGTACCCTTCTCCTCAGCTTGGCATTCATGGAATCCTTAACCATCTACGGTTTGGTTATCGCTCTCGTTTTACTGTTCGCTAATCCCTTCGCCTAATTAAAAAAGCAGTGGGCTATCAGCCCCCAGTCCCCAGCTTGGCAGCAGAGTTTTAAAAACTCTCAAAAAACGCCAAAGCAGCCCACTAAAAAATCTGGTTTTTGGGACGGAAGGCTGATAGCTAATTAAGGGAATTTTAGTGATTCCCCCTGACTGTTTATTCTTAAAGCAGGGGGATCATCTTCCTTTTTTGAACCTGTCTATAGCTTCTATTTATCAGGAATAAATCAATGTTTGATTTCGATGCCACCCTGCCAGTGATGGCACTACAGTTTATTCTTTTGGCAGTGATCCTGAACGCCGTTTTTTATAAACCCCTCAGTAAAGTTTTAGATGAACGGGCGGAGTATATTCGGCAAACGGAAGGCGGAGCCAAAGAACAACTAGCCAAAACCGAAGCACTGGTACAAGAGTACGAATTGCAATTAACTTCGGCTCGTAAACAATCCCAAGAGATTATCGCCCAAGCGCAAGCTGAGGCCCAAAAACTAGCCAGCGAACGAGTTGCCGCAGCCCAAAAAGAAGCGATCGCCCGTAAAGAAGCCGTCGCCGCCGAAATTGCCCAACAGAAAGAAGAAGCCTTTCGTTCTCTAGAAGGACAAGTGGCCTCTCTTTCCCGTCAAATTCTCGAAAAACTCCTCGGCCCCGAACTCGTTCGCTAAACCCCAGCCCTTGGTTAATAAAAGTGATCAGTAAAAAGATAGAAGTCAGTCGTCAGGAGTTAGAAGACTGATAACTTACCTCTGATAACTGATAACTGAATAACCTACTCCCCGCCCTCAATAACCATGATCATCGACACAGTTTTATTATTAGCCACGGAGGCGAAGGAAGCGGCAGCAGAAGGATTCGGCATCAACACCGATATCCTAGGAACTAACCTATTTAACCTCTCGATTCTGCTCGGTTTAGTCATCTTCTACGGCCGCAAAGTTCTCGGACAAATCCTCGGAGAACGTCAGTCGAAGATTGCTGAAGCTTTAGCCGAAGCTGAAGACCGGAAAAATATTGCCGCTACCGCCCTCGCCGAAGAACAGAAAAAACTCGCCCTAGCAAAACAAGAGGCGGAAAAAATTATCAATAATGCTCGATCTAGAGCTAAAACTGTCACCGCCGACATCGCCGCCCAAGCCGAACTCGATATTCAAAGAATGCGCGAAAGTGCCGCTAAAGATCTCTCGGCAGAACAGGATCGCGTTTTAGTAGAATTACGCCAAAGAATTACCGCTTTAGCCTTAGCTAACGTGGAATCCCAATTAAGCGCCGGCCTGGAAGAATCGGTACAACAAACCCTAATTGATCGCAGTTTGGCCAACCTAGGAGGTAAATAGATGCAGGGAAGTTTAATCAGTTCAGAAATAGCCGAACCCTACGCCCAAGCATTACTTTCCGTCGCCCAAAGCAGCGGACAATTAGAAGCGATCGGCGGCGAAATAAAATCCCTCTTAGAATTGTTGGAAAATGCTCCCGATCTAAGAGCTTTTATCGGCAATCCCGTCATCAAAGAAGAAGCTAAAAAAGCCGTTCTTTCCCAAGTAATGGGGACCAATGCCAATCCCTATTTAACTAACTTCATGATGTTATTAGTCGATAAACGTCGGATTCAATTTTTAGCACCCGTTTGTCAACAATATCTCACCCTGGCTAGAGTGCTGACTAACACCGTTTTAGCGGAAGTTTCCTCGGCCACCGAATTGAACGATAGCCAAAAACAAATCGTCATCGACAAAGTGAAAACCCTGACCGGGGCGAACGTGGTCGAACTGAAAACCAAAGTTGATGGCAGCCTAATCGGTGGTGTGGTGATCAAAGTCGGTTCTCAGGTCTTTGATGCCAGCATTCGCGGTCAACTACAACGCCTCAGCCTCTCCCTGCGCTAAGGTCATCTAATCTCTCTTTTTTGCCGTTTTTTCACCTTCTTAATTTTTTACTTTTTCCCAGATTAAACTATGGTAGCTATCAGACCCGACGAAATTAGCACGATTATTCGTCAACAGATCGAATCCTATAACCAAGAAGTACAGGTCTCCAACGTGGGAACCGTCCTGCAAGTGGGTGACGGTACTGCCCGCATCTACGGCCTACAACAAGCCATGTCGGGAGAACTATTAGAATTTGAAGATGGAACCGTCGGCATCGCCCTTAACCTCGAAGAAGATAACGTCGGTGCAGTGTTAATGGGTGACGGTTTCGGGATTAAAGAAGGCGGTACGGTGAAAGCTACCGGTAAAATCGCTCAGGTTCCCGTGGGTGACGCCTTAGTCGGCCGCGTGGTTGATGCCCTCGGTCGTCCCATCGACGGGAAAGGGGACATCCTCGCCAGCGAAACCCGTCTGGTGGAATCCCCCGCCCCCGGTATTGTCGCTCGCAAATCCGTCTGTGAACCGATGCAAACCGGCATCACCGCTATCGATGCCATGATTCCCGTCGGTCGTGGCCAACGGGAGTTAATTATCGGTGACAGAAAAACTGGTAAAACAGCGATCGCCATTGACACGATCATTAACCAGAAAAGCGAAGACGTGATCTGTGTCTATGTCGCCATCGGTCAAAAAGCCTCCACCGTCGCCCAAGTAATCGACACCCTCACCCAAAGAGGCGCCATGGATTACACCGTGGTGGTGGCCGCTAACGCTAACGACCCCGCCACCCTCCAGTATATCGCCCCCTACACCGGAGCTTCGATCGCCGAATACTTCATGTATAAAGGCAAAGCGACCCTAGTTATCTATGATGACCTCACCAAACAGGCTCAAGCTTATCGTCAGCTATCCCTGCTCATGCGTCGTCCTCCCGGTCGGGAAGCTTACCCCGGCGACGTTTTCTATCTCCACTCCCGTTTACTAGAACGTGCCGCTAAACTCAGCGATGCCCTCGGTGGTGGTAGCATGACCGCCCTGCCGATTATCGAAACCCAAGCCGGTGACGTTTCTGCCTACATTCCCACCAATGTAATTTCGATTACTGACGGTCAGATCTTCCTCTCCACCGACCTCTTTAACGCTGGTTTCCGTCCCGCGATTAACGCTGGTATTTCCGTATCCCGCGTGGGTTCGGCGGCCCAAACGAAAGCAATGAAGAAAGTTGCTGGTAAATTAAAACTCGAATTAGCCCAGTTTGACGAATTAGAAGCTTTTGCTCAATTCGCTTCTGACCTTGATGCGGCCACCCAAGCACAACTCGCTCGCGGTCAACGTCTGCGTCAAATCCTGAAACAGCCCCAAAACTTCCCCCTCTCCGTTTGGGAACAGGTGGCGGTGGTTTATGCCGGTTTAAACGGTTATCTCGACGATATCGCCACCGATAAAGTTATCGATTTCTGCACCGGTTTACGGGAATACCTGAAAACCAGCAAACCTCGCTACGTTGAGATCGTCAGCACTGAAAAACAACTCAACGACGAAGCAGAAGGCCTGCTCAAAGATGGCATCAACGAGTACAAACAGGCTTTCAAGTAAACTTCTGTGAGCTTTAAGCTGTCAGCCTTTTCAGTTATCAGTGACCAGTAAACAGTGATCAGTAAACAGTGATCAGTAAACAATGAAAAGATGGCAAGAAACTGCTATTTAATACTGCTCACTTAACACATACTGCTCACTTAAAACTCCAATCTGATAACTGATAACTGATAACTGATAACTGATAACTGATGACTGATAACTGATAACTGATAACTGAATTATGCCTAATCTCAAAGCGATTCGCGACCAAATTCAATCGGTCAAAAATACCAAAAAAATTACTGAGGCCATGCGTCTGGTGGCGGCAGCAAAAGTGCGTCGCGCCCAAGAACAAGTTCTCTGTACCCGTCCTTTTGCCGATGCCCTCGCTCAGGTACTTTATAATCTCCAAGGTCGTTTAGCCTTTAGTGATGTTAATTTACCCCTGCTGGCCCAACGGGAAGTAAAAACCGTGGCTCTGTTGGTAGTCACAGGCGATCGAGGTCTTTGTGGCGGTTATAATACTAACGTCATCCGTCGTGCCGAACAACGGATGAATGAATTAAAAGAGCAAGGGATTAACTATCAATTAGTTATTGCCGGCCGGAAAGCGGCACAGTATTTCGAGCGCCGCAATGCTCCCATTGCCGCTAAATTTATTAACCTCGAACAGATTCCCACTGCTGACGAAGCTGGCACGATTGGGGATGAATTGCTTTCCTTATTTTTATCGGAAACAGTTGATCGCGTCGAGTTGGTTTATACTCGTTTTATCTCCCTGATCAGTTCCACCCCGGTGATTCAAACCCTGTTACCTTTAACTACCCAAGGTTTAGCGGTACAGGATGACGAGATTTTCCGTTTGGTGACTAAAGAGGGAAAATTTAAGGTACAACGGGAAAAAATGGCCAGCCAACCGGCGCAGGTTTTTCCCCAAGACATGATTTTTGAGCAGAATCCCGTCCAAATCCTCGATTCTCTCCTACCTTTGTACTTAAATAACCAATTACTGCGCGCCCTCCAGGAATCGGCAGCGAGTGAATTAGCAGCCCGGATGACAGCGATGAGTAACGCCAGCGAGAACGCCAGCGAGTTAATTGGCACTTTAAGCCGTACCTACAACAAAGCGCGTCAAGCAGCTATTACCCAAGAATTGTTAGAAGTAGTAGCGGGGGCAAACGCTCTCTAGATTTAAGCCAGTTTTTCTTTTGATTATCAGTAGGAGTGATTATTTTCACTCCTTTTTTTATATAGGGCTTGCGGCAAAAAGTAGGGACGGTTAGATAACCGTGGTTTAGACTTCTCTGCCCCGAATTAGGTTCAAATAGAGTCAGGGCAATCCCTTTTCTGATATCTTCTGGCCCCTTGAAAAGCCCCATCTCATCCTGTATTGTAAGTCAGCGTGAGAACTATAAATGTCAATCGATTAAGCTAGATATTAAACTATAATCCTTAAACTATAATCATTACCCGATCGCCCGGTATTGGAGGAACAAAACAACTCGTGAGTATAACTGATTTAATCCAAAAAGGCGGAGTGGCCATGTGGCCGCTGCTTTTTCTGTCTATTTTAGCTCTTAGCACTATTATCGAACGAATTTGGTTTTGGAGTCGCACCCTCCTCAGTGAAGGCCAGATTTTAAATCGGATTATGGAATCGGCCACCCGTAACTGGGACTTAGCGGCAAAAGTCGCTAGGGATTCCCGCAATCACCCCATCGGTAGCTATCTCTACGCACCCCTGCGCTTAGAAAATCCAGATCCAGAGGTTTTTCACTTTGCCCTCGAATCGGCTGCCGATGAACAATTATCCCTAATGAAACGGGGCGATAAAATCCTTGAGGCAGTCATCGCCCTTTCTCCCCTGCTAGGATTATTAGGGACGGTACTCGGTTTAATTACCTCTTTGGCCAATATTCAACTGAGTGACCTGGGAACTTCCTCCACAGCCGGAGTAACTTTAGGTATTAGTGAAGCTTTAATTTCCACCGCTACCGGCTTAATTGTCGCTATCTTTAGCCTCGCTTTCTATCGTATTTTTCAGGGACTCTGGTTCAATCAAGCTAGAATTTTTCGCAAGGCCGGCAGTGATTTAGAAATTATCTACCGTCAACGTTGGCTAGATGGAGAAGACCAACAATACTCCCTCAGTGCTAACCTAGAAAAACCCCTCGATCGCTAAGTCTCCCCCCTATAACCCATGGCCGAAACTAAATCTCTTAACCACAAAAAGCCCAAAAGTAGCCATATTACGGCTCGTCCCCTGAAATTATGGCATGATCAACACCGCATTCAAGAGGATGTGCAGGTTAACATCATTCCCTTGATCGATGTAATTTTCTGTATTCTCACCTTCTTTATTCTCGGTGCAGTGGGATTATCTCGCCAACAGGCTATCAGTCTTGATTTACCGAAAGCTAGTACCGCTACCACCCCGATGCGGGAAATGTTGGTGGTTAGTCTCGATGATTTCGGACAACTCTACGTCGAAAAACAGATGGTGACTCGCCCCCAGTTATTCGAGGCAATCAAGAATTATCATCAATATAGTCCCAATGGACTGATGGTACTGAATGCTTCGCGTAATGCCAGTTATAACGAAGTGGTTGGGGTTTTAGACCTACTGCGACAGGTGGGTGGCGATCGCGTGGCCTTAGCCACTCTATCGGGGGAAGCTAACAATCCCACAATAGAAAATGGCAATCCTTTGCCTAATTTACCCACTAACCCCACCTTACCCGGTTTAACCAATCCTCTGGGCAGAAATTAACTAGGAATGGATGCGATAGCTGAGTAATTGTTCTTCGAGAGCTGCAATGCGATTGTAGGCCGCCGTCAATTGTGCCGTTAATCGGCGAATTTGGATTTCATCGGAAAAAGAATTATCGCCATTGACAGCCGGGGATTGTTTGCCACCGTGATCTCGGAGAATATCTTTATGATCGTAGAGGCTATTATCGGATAACTCGGAAAAACCGACCATTTCCAAAGATTCACGCGGAGAACGACTCGATTTATCCCCAGCTAGGATAGCAATTTGCCGGCTGAGGCTCTCGACAATATCCTGTAGATGATCGACTTTCCGATCAAGACTGATAATCTGTTGTTGTAGTCCATTCATGCAATTACCTGGGTATAAAGGAGGCTTCCCCTCTATGCTAGGCTCTGGAGGAAATGGACTATGACAATTTATGATTGATTTAACGATTCCTTTACTGCCCTTAACTAATCTTAATATATTGCCCGGGTCAACCGGCTGCACCCGATAGCACTTCTATTAGAAATTAAGGTAAGCTGTTGAGCAGTAAGCCTCGATTTTAAGGAAATAAATTATGTTTAAAAATTGGTCTTTCGATGATTGGATGAATCATATCCTTTTTCTGGCTACAATTTTGGCTTTGCTGACGATTTGGCTGGGTAGATAAATAAAAACTATTTTTCTTTCCTGGTTTACCGAAAATTTGGGTTTAAGTTTCCCCGTCCATTTTACGGCAGGGAGTGTCAAAATAAGAAACAAAACCCTCAGCGATCGATATGACTGACTCAAACCCAAAAATTTGTATTCTCGGTGGTGGTTTTGGTGGACTCTATACTGCTTTACGTTTGAGTCAATTGCCTTGGCCCGATCAACACCCCCCCCAAATTACCTTAATTGATAAAAGCGATCACTTTTTATTTTCTCCCCTTCTCTACGAATTAGTCACCTCAGAACTGCAATCCTGGGAAATTGCTCCCCCTTTCAGCGAATTGCTCGCTAATACCCCCGTTGACTTCCAACAGGGAACCGTCACGGCGATCGATGTTAATAATCATAAAATAACCCTTGACAATAAAAACGATATATGCTACGACCGCCTCGTGATCGCCCTCGGTGGTCAATCCTCCCTTGAATTCCTACCCGGGGCCAGAACCCACGCTATCCCCTTTCGTAGTCTAGAGGATGCCTATCGTCTTCGGGATCGACTCAAAACCCTAGAACAATCCGATCGCGATAAAATTCGGGTCGCCATTATCGGGGGCGGTTATAGCGGCGTAGAATTAGCCTGTAAGCTGGCCGATCGTCTCGGAGAAAGGGGAAGAATTCGTCTGATCGAAAGAAATAGCGATATACTTGGCCCTTCAACCCAATTTAACCGCGACACCGCCAAAAAAGCCCTAGAAAAACGTCTGGTTTGGTTAGACCTAGAAACCACCGTCGCCGATATCCAAGCGGATCGCCTCTCCCTTGACTACAAAGGACAGATCGACAATATCCCCGTTGATCTAATTCTCTGGACCGTTAGCCCGATCGCCTCCCCACTGATCGCTAATTTGCCAATAGCACATAGTGAGCGCAAATTACTAAAAGTTAATCAATATTTACAAACTGTCGAAAACCCCAGCATCTACGCGATCGGTGATGCGGCCGATAGTCGCGACCAAGAGGATAAACCATACGCTGCCACGGCCCAAGTGGCCCTTCAACAGTCCGACTACTGCGCTTGGAATATTTGGGCGAGTTTCCACGATAAACCGGCTTTACCCTTCCGTTATCAACCTTTAGGCGAAATGTTGACCCTCGGCATCGATGAAGCTACGATTAGCGGTTTAGGACTAGAATTAGCCGGTCCCCTTGCCCATCTTACCCGTCGCTTAGTCTATCTCTACCGTCTGCCCACCCTTAACCATCAAATCGCCGTAGCATTCAACTGGATTACCCAACCGCTTCTATCCCTCATTTCTGAATAGCGAGTTCAGATATTCCTCCACTAATAAACTATCTCGATCGGTCAATTCCTGACCATCGAGACGATTTAAAAGCATTACTGCACCAAATAACCGATTATTAACCCTAATTGGCACAGCTAAAGCCGTTTTTATCCCCAAAGCCACCGCTATATCCTGACGGATGCGATTATCTCCGAGAGTTTGTCCCACCACCACCGGACAACTACCCTGGTAAACCACCGTACACAATCCCGACGTGGCAATATCACCCCTTTTGCCCACAATTGCCCCGGTGTTTTTACCCGCACCCGCCCGATAATAAATACTATCACCGTCAAATTCGGCAATGATAACCGTTTCTGTTGGAATTAAACCTAAAATTTCTTCAGCAATGCGATCGAGATTAGTTAATTTTTCCATAATGGGTTAGGGGTTGAGGAAATGGGGTGTTATACTCAAAAAAACAGTAATTCATTAACTTTAGTCTATAGTTTGTGAACTCAAATGAAAGATAACACCCCCAGAGTAACAAGTCTCAAATCTTATCTTCAGCATTTGCCTCAAGATGCGTCGGAAGCGATCGTTAGCACCAACTTTGCACGTTACCTGATATCATATTTAGGATTTTCAACCACGGAGATAATCCCACAGTACGACACGGGAGGCGGTGGGATTACCGACTTTGCCACTCGGAGAAACCCAGAAAACGATATTTTTTTGCAGACAAAGAGTAATCCTTTTCTGCTGATAGAGTTAAAGGGTAGAGATATTAACCTAACTGAAAATAGTCCAAGTTATAAGGCAACTGTCAATCAGTTAAAGCGTCAGTTATTAGGGAATAACTGTCAAGCAGCCCAATGGGGAATTATCAATAATAGTTCACACATCCAGTTATTTAGAAAACATGGTAAAACCATTTTTCCTGCCACTACTTGCATAGAGCTAACTCCTGATAACATTGATGACACTATAGCTCTAATCAAGACAAAAATTGACAGCACTCCCAAAGCACTAACGGTTACTGTTTACAATAATAAAGGCGGTATAGGCAAAACCACCACCACCGTAAATCTTGCAGCTTTCCTTGCCCTTTTAGGTAAAAAAGTTTTAGTTTTAGACTTTGATTTTAATCAACGAGATTTAACTAAATCTATCCTAACTATAAACCCAGAAGATGGACTACTAGAAAAGGCTTTAACTGACCGCAATATTGATATAAAATCAGTGATCATTCCCTATATTTTTAAGAATTCAAAACGACAAATTACCTTCGATGTTGTTCCTGCTGATCCTAAAATGGCAGAGTATCCGGAATTTCAGTATAATTCTCAAATGAAAATATTCACTCTCCATAGAAAATTAGACTTAGCTAGATATGAATATGATTACATCTTTATAGATGCAGCTCCCAATTGGCGATTTCCTAGCCAGCTGGCTGTTTATGCTGCCGATGTTGTCCTCTTACCCACAAAACATAACAATTCATTCTCCCTTAATAATGCAGCCACTGCCATCAAGGAGTTTCTGCCGCAAATGCAAAAATTAAAAAAAGATGGGACTCCCATAGCCTTACCAATTTTTTTCAACGGTGAGAAGATTACTCAACCACAGTTAGAGCTTGCCCAAAAAGAAATTAATCAAATACTCAAAAATGACAAAAACCTTGTACACTATTTTTATCCCAGATATACTAATGCCAAAAAAGATTTACATATTCATCACCTGCCAGAATACGCTATTATAGCCAGTGCTGCCTTCGCTCGCGTGCCAGCCGTTTATAAAAATCGTTCCGCTTATGACTATTACAAAGACTTAGCAAAGGAGTATTTTTTACAATGATGGAATATACCGATATTGGTACTTTAAAGTATCTCTACTTAGATGAAATAGAAATTACCAATGGGACCGATGCTGATAGTTTTTTAATTGAAGCTACTGCTAAACTATTACAGCAGACAGGTGGACGCAATTGGCTGCCTGTAATCGTGAAAGAACTATCAGAGGATCGCTATGAAGTTATCGGCAACTCATTTGTTTATGCTGTGGCTGAAAGGGCTGGACTAGAAAGAATTTGGTGTATTATTGCCGATGGAACAGAAGATGCTAGGAATATATCCAGAGTTTTGGCAAGAGAAGAAACACCAAAACTCAATCTGTCAACAGCTTCAAGAGAAGAAATTAAATCTGCTTTACAGTTCTTAATTGAACAACCGAATAGCCCCCTAAAAACAGTTAAATTAGCTACTGCTACTGCTAGGATTGATGAGGCTCCCCGTCAATTCTGGAAGAGTTTAGATTCAATTGTTGCCCTCAAGTGTGGAATTACAAAAGGGAAGGGATTAGATTTACTCAAAACTGTCTTTTATCTCACTCCTCAATCTCAACAAGATGCAGTGATTGAGGAGTTTTCAGAAGAAACTCTCAAACTCAAGACTGTTTCTGAATTAAAGACTCTAGCCAAAGAAAAAGGAATCGTTGGTTTAAGCAAGATGAAGAAAGCAGAGCTAGTCAGAATATTGGCGCAATCAGAAAAAGGAGTATGAATTATGAATTATGAGTTAGGAAGTGGGAAGAAAAAAGCTGCCGACTGCCTCCTGACTTACCCTTTCAGCAATAAATCGCCAATTTCCGACTGACAATGACTAATTAAACGATTAAGGGCTTTTTTTCCTTGTTTACCTTGATAATCTGAGCGATCGCTTTCAGTAATTCCATAGGGACGACCGATCGCCACCTTGACACGATGATAAAAGACAACGGGATGCCAACCATCTTGATCGAATAAAGGTTCTGTGGTATCTAATAAGCGCAGCAAACGCACGGGAAAAGGACTAATAGTAGTTTCCGACTCGGAGAGAATAGCCACAGGTAAGACAGATAGATTCTCCACGGGACAACCCAAGGCTAAATGGGCAAATCCGCTTTGAAAACGGCTAATTTGACGAGGAGCAGTCAAATTTAACATCGGCGATCCACCTTCTGGAAATAAACCGATCCATCGTCCGGACTGTAAAAAATCCGTTGCTTGCCGAAAAAAAGTCTGGTGGCGCTTTTCGGGGGTATCAAAGGGAAAACAGCCCAATTCTCCGATTAATTCCCGCAAAAGCGGCGTTTTTCCCATGTAGTGATGACAGGCGATCGGGAGAGTTTTGCCCAAAGCTTGAATTAAGATCGGCGCGTCCAAAAAGCTGCGATGGTTACTTACCACGATCGCCACTCCTTGGCCGGGTAGATTTTCTTGACCGACGGTAAACAGACTCGTGCGCGTGGTATCAAGAATTAAACGAGAGGTAGATAGGGGGGTAAGCAGCGTCATGGAGAAAAAAAATCGGCCTTAAGATTGTTTTTATTGACTTAGATCACAACTAAAGGATAAAACAGAATTAGAGGATCATAAAACATAGGGATTGTCTCCCAATCATCTACGGATCAGCCTTGGGGCAGCCTCGTCTATTTAAAAAAATAAATTTCATGAATGATTTGAATGAGCGAAAAACATTTGCTTTAACAACACCTCTTTATTATGTCAACGATATCCCCCACATCGGTAGTGCTTACACGACGATCGTAGCGGATGTTATGGCACGATGGCAGCGGTTACAGGGCAATTCTGTCCTCCTGATTACAGGAACCGACGAACACGGACAGAAAATCGAACGGACTGCGGCAGCCAAAGGACTCAATCCCCAGGAACACTGCGATCGCATCGCCACCAGTTTTGCCAATCTCTGGGCCAAGCTACACATCCAGTATGATCGCTTTAGTCGCACCACTGCCCCCCGTCATCAGGCAATTGTTAACGAATTTTTTGAAAGAGTCTGGGAAAAGGGCGATATCTATCTCGATCGCCAACAGGGTTGGTATTGCGTCGCCTGTGAAGAATTTAAGGAAAAAAGAGAACTGTTAGATAATGGCTGTTGTCCCATTCATACTAATCTGGCCGCCGAATGGCGCGACGAGGAAAACTATTTTTTCCGTCTCTCTAAATACCAAGCACAACTAGAACAACTTTACCAAGAACAACCCGATTTTATTCAACCGGAAAGCCGACGTAATGAGGTTCTCAACTTCGTCAACCAGGGACTACAGGACTTCTCCATCTCTAGGGTTAATGTGGCTTGGGGGTTTCCCATTCCCCACGATGGTCAGCATACCATCTACGTTTGGTTTGATGCCCTTCTTGGCTATGTTACCGCCCTTCTCGACCCCGAAGACGAACCCACTCTAGAAAATGCCTTGGCCAAATGGTGGCCGATCGATCTGCATCTGATCGGTAAAGATATATTAAGATTCCATGCCATTTATTGGCCGGCTATGCTAATGTCGGCGGGTTTACCCTTGCCTAAAAGAGTCTTCGGCCACGGCTTTTTGACCAAAGACGGGCGGAAAATGGGCAAAAGTCTCGGTAATACCCTCGATCCCTTCGATTTGGTTGATCGCTATGGGGCCGATGCCGTCCGTTACTATTTCGTTAAAGAGATTGAATTAGGACAGGATGGCGATTTTCAGGAAACCAGATTTGTTAATATTCTTAACGCAGATTTAGCCAACGATTTAGGCAACCTCCTCAATCGCACCCTAGGCATGGTTAAAAAATACTGCCAAAATATCCCCCCCCAGTTGACTGGCGTAGATATCCCCAACGATAATCGTCTTAAGAATATGGGGATCAATCTAGGGGGCATTGTTGAACAGAAGTACAATGCGCTACAATTTGATCAAGCCTGTGAGGAAATATTGGCGTTAATTCGTGCTAGTAATAAGTTTATCGATGAGAGTGCGCCCTGGAGTTTATTTAAACAGAAACAACAAGCAGCAGTAGAACAGGTTCTCTACGCAGTTTTGGAATCAGTAAGACTCTCTGCCTACCTACTCTCACCGATAATACCGACCTTAAGCAGTAAAATTTATCAACAACTAGGTTTTGTTATTGATTTTAATACTTTCAGGTCGGAGGATGGGGAAAACTTCCCTGATGGTGTCTCTTTTTCCCAACACTGTCAATGGGGATTACCCACAAATCCACAACTAGGAACACCTGAACCGATCTTTTCTAAACTAGAACTGCCGTTAAACGATTCCTAAGGGAATTTTTTGATAACTCTATTTTTTAAGGTCTGTTGTCCTTTGGGACACAACTGGCAAACACCCAACACTAAACTTTTAACAAACGAGGAAAAATAAAATGTTTGATGATTATGACACAGCCCCAGTCTTCACCCCCGAACAAGTGCTAGAAAATCGCGGTCGTGTGGCGATTTTCATCGATGGTTCTAATTTATTTTATGCGGCTCTGCAATTAGGTATCGAAATTGACTACACCAAATTACTTTGTCGTTTGACTGCCGGTTCTCGTCTCCTGCGCGCCTTCTTTTATACTGGAGTTGATCGCACTAACGAAAAACAGCAGGGATTCCTCCTCTGGATGCGTCGCAACGGTTATCGAGTCATCGCTAAAGATCTGGTACAATTACCCGATGGTTCCAAAAAAGCCAATCTCGACGTGGAAATTGCCGTAGATTTAATGGCGCTAGTGGGTTCCTATGATACCGCAGTAATTGTCAGTGGTGATGGGGATTTGGCCTATGCTGCCGATTCCGTCAGTTACCGTGGTGCGCGAGTGGAAGTGGTTAGTTTGCGATCAATGACCAGTGATAGTTTAATTAATGTAGCCGATCGCTATGTTGATCTAGATCAAATTAAAGAAGAAATTCAAAAAACTAGCAAACATCACGTTGGTTATAATAATTTCCCCGTCAGCGTCTTAGACCAAGATCGGAGCAGTCGCTAGAAAAATTCAGCAAAAATCAAGTTTAAGGTGGGTAATTCCCACCTTTTTCAGTGATCAGTGATCAGTGATCAGTGATCAGTTATCAGTTATCAGTGATACTAAATCCGGTTATTAAAGACTGATTATTTATTCCCTCTTTTGCCTCTTACCTATTGCCTTTTGCCTGTCCTGATATGTAGCCTATACTCAACAGATTTACTATCAAGCGATACTACTGCGTTTTCTCGCTTCCTTATAAGATGTTCCCACATCCTGTAAACCGACTTTAATCATCTGTTGTTCCAAAAGGGCAAAAAAACGCAAGCGATCGCCACCTTTAATCACAGCTAAATTGTGCGCTTCCGCTAAGGCGATCGGATAACCATAACCTTTTAACACCTGGGCCAGTAAAATACTCAAAGAGCGATCGAGTAATTCTCGCTCCTCCACCACCCAAGCAGGAACCTCTACCCTAGCGATTTCCGTCCCCACATGGAGATAACAGAAGTAAATGCGATGCTCATCCCCATAAAGATCGAGTATTTTCAAAGAACTGCGCCAAAAAGGACTTCTTTGTCCTGGTTCCAATAAATAACCCCAGAGAGAAGCATCTCGGAGAGGATCGACAACGCGACAAGGGGTTTTTTCTGGGTCTAGATCACCGCAATTGATCAAGCAATTGGGAGTATCATGGGGACAAGATTGTAAACGGAGGAAATTTAAGCTTTCCGTGCTACGAGAAGCACTAATATAACCCATAAGCGGGATTCTAGCTGATTTTAAATCGTCCCAAGACTGAAAAATCGGTGGCAAAATTAAATCTTTTGCTTCCGGGGGGAGACTATCGATAAACCAATAGATCAAAGAACCATCCACGAGGGCTAAATTTGGTTCATAATGGGCCCCAGGGGGTTTTACCCAACGGGTAGCCATTTCTGCTAACATTTGGCTTTCTAATACCGTCCGACGATAACTCATCCACTCATCCACGCGAATACCCCACTGTTTAGAAATGTAGAGGTCTTCTGATTTGTAATAGACTTCGGGAATGCTATCGAGGAGCGGGTGCAAATTTTGACCATAGTGCAACATAATCCTACCGATATTAATTAGATAACAGTAGGCGATTTCGTGGTGAGAAGGGGCAATTTGGGAACCATCCGTGGCAAAAACGCTATGACTTTCGGGAGCGGGAAGGATAGTAACGCGGGTGTCGAGAGGTTCGATCGGTAGTGCAACGGAGAAAATTAGGTGATCGTGCCAGTTATGATAGAGTTCTAGCAGTTTTTCCTGTTGCTGTTGAGCCTGTTCTAAAAGAATTTTAGCCCGTTGCACGCGCTCGCGACTAGCTGCCACTTCCTGTTGAAAATGTTGACTGATTCCTGGCATTTTTGCCGCTAATTTCGCAAGATCGAGCATAGCTATCCTCTCCCTGACTTTTTTTGATTTTATCGCAATTTTGTCACTTATTGCCAAATTTATCCATAGTAATCTCCGCTTACAGCAGTTATCTCAAGGGTGAGATAGGAAGTTTTCCTTTTGGGGAGTCGCTCGTCAATACCAAAAAGGAATATTGCGTATTTAGACAATATTTGTCCTTGAGATCATTGCAGTTTTGATAAGAAATAATTTGCTCATGTTGCATTCTACCCACAATAATACCAGGGTGTATTTCTAGTTGTTCAGCAAATTGATTAATAGCTTTTTTACTGAGAGAATTATTGGCGATAAATCTCTGCCAATCTCCAGGATCAATTAAGAAATTAGCCGCAAAAACATCCGCCTCTTTTTCTTTAATTTTATCTTGAATATCTTGCCCCTCTAAAAATAAAATTCGTTTCCCATGTAATAAAATATGACCAGCTTCATGAAAAAAAGAAAACCAAAAATGATCATTTGTTTTGTATCGATCGCTCAATTGAATTAAAGCTTTCTGAGAACCTAACCAACGGGTAGCACCGTGTACCCTTGTTTTCGGAAGTTCAGGAACAAAAACCAAGGCAACTCCCGCTGCCGCACAAAGCTCGATAATTTGCGGTTGAAATACCTCGATAGACTTAATAGTTAACGAACGAATTTGTCGCAAGGCATCTCTGAATTTCAACTCGTTGTAATCAGCACAATTAATTTTCGATGCTTCTATTTCTCCTTGACGTAACCATGCTGTTATTGCCCCTCGATCGCTATCAAATGCTTGAGACTTTCTAAAATCAATCGATAAATTTCTCCCCCAAATCTCCTCCCATTGCTCAGGGGAAACAACGGCAAAAAAATTCAAACTCTCCCGTAATTGCTCTATTTTATCCTCATAAAACTTGAGCCAGCCTAGTTTAGTCATCTGGCGATAAGGAATTTGTTTTAACCAGTCTAAATAACCTTTTAATCTTTGAGTCTCGTTTTTTCTCGCTAAATATTCCCGATAAAGTCTTTCGCGCTCTATCCAGAAACTGGCGGGAGTTCCTAACACTAACTGTATCTGTAAGGCGGTATCGATAGTAATCTCCGCTTTACCTTTTATTATCTCATTGATAGTCTTTTTTGGTCTGCCCATGCGTTGGGCGAGTTCCGATTGAGACATATTTCTTTCTTCTAGGATTTCGGCAAGGGTTTCTCCCGGTGGAGAAATAAAATCCGGTGCATATCTGTTCTCAATAGTATTAGTCATGGGTGTCATCTATGCCAATAATTACGACTGCGGTTACTTTCTTCTAATCAATTCCCCCGTCTGCTTTTTGAGGAATCGGTATATTAGCCGGCTCAAAAATTAGTCTGAGAGGATGAACTAAATCTAGGGATAGTTGTCCAGCAAGGTTATATAACAATTCGTGGCAACGTCCCGGCAGCGATCGCATTTCCTCCAGGACAATAACTGCTTTTAAGTCGTCGAGTCTTTGCCTGATTTTCTTAGCCATCTTCTCTCCATACTGTTTTTTCAGTAGTCTTTGGCTATTGCATTCGTTCTCAAATTTTTTTTCCTTAAAGACAATATCCATTGTAGATGACCCTTGTAATATTGTTAACCTCAAAGGTTAACAATATTTTATGGTAGCCTGTGGTGCATCCAGTACAAAAGCTCTAAATATAGCGTTAAGAGCTAATAGTCTAGACACCAGTTCTGAAAATGAGGTTAGCTAGAGACAGTTTTTCAGATATTAGCCGATTAATCAGGTGATAATTATCGCTAAAATTGCACTATCAAGCCAAAACAACGAAGCTGTAATTTTATCGTCTAATAACGCCAGAATTGAGTGCCGCCGCTGCCCAAGAAAAAGACAATCTCTAACCTCCGAAACCAGAGAAAAGCACAATAAGCGACTTGACAACAACAGCGGCAATTTGCTATAATGGCCTTTTGTCAACGATTTGACCTTCGGTAACAAGGAGTTCAGAGTAACCTTAGATACAGCCCTATCATGCCCACCATTCAGCAATTAATACGCGACGAAAGATCCAAAGCGAAAAGAAAAACCAAATCTCCCGCCCTCAAACAATGCCCCCAACGTCGGGGAGTTTGTACAAGAGTATATACCACCACACCCAAAAAACCCAACTCAGCCCTACGGAAAGTGGCTAGGGTACGTTTAACCTCTGGATTTGAGGTGACAGCCTACATCCCGGGCATCGGTCATAACCTGCAAGAACACTCGGTCGTCCTCATTCGCGGCGGTCGGGTCAAAGATCTACCCGGAGTCAGATATCACATCATTCGCGGCACCCTCGATGCCACCGGGGTGAAAAACCGTCAAAAGGCGCGCTCTAAGTACGGAACCAAACGCCCCAAACCCGCCGCTAAATAAACAGGGAATTGATTAACCAAAAAAATACTCCCACCGAGTCGGTCAAAGTTAACCCAAGAGACTGAAAACTCGCAGGAGAGGGTTTGAGATGGGCTGTAATCATCCGACTGTCAAGCAAAAGTTAAAGTTAACCTAGAAAATTCAGGAATACTCCGATGTCTCGCCGTAAAAACGTCAAAAAACGTCCTATTCCCCCCGATCCCGTTTACAATAGCTGTTTAGTCAGCATGACCATCCGCCGGATCATGCGATCGGGCAAAAAATCCTTGGCCGCTAACATCGTTTACGATGCCCTAAAAACCGTCGGCGAACGTACCGGTCAAGAACCCCTAGAAGTATTTGAAAAAGCCGTTAAAAACGCCACCCCCCTAGTGGAAGTGAAAGCCCGCCGGGTCGGTGGAGCCACCTATCAAGTGCCGATGGA
Organism: Microcystis sp. M20BS1; assembly: GCF_020245305.1. NCBI lineage: Bacteria > Bacillati > Cyanobacteriota > Cyanophyceae > Chroococcales > Microcystaceae > Microcystis > Microcystis sp. M20BS1. The sequence goes on from NZ_JADBUZ010000061.1 coordinate 24,026, forward strand.
AGTACGCACCAATCGTGGTAGTACATTAGCACTACGCTGGTTAGTCCATTATGCCAGAACCAGAGGCGGCAAAACCATGGCTGGTAAACTAGCTAACGAGATCATGGATGCGGCCAATGAAACCGGCGGCACGATCAAAAAACGGGAAGAAACCCACCGGATGGCAGAGGCAAACAAAGCCTTTGCCCACTATCGTTACTAAAAAGATACTTTAAGGGCGGTGGACTACACCGCTGCCGCCAAAAAACTGTCAAGAAAAGTATAGAATTGTAAATAGTGTAAAAAATCCTAGAACAAAATCCCATCACTGGCAAGCAAAGCAAGGAGGTTGCTGTGGCACGGACTATCCCGCTAGAGAGAGTGCGAAACATCGGAATCGCCGCTCACATAGACGCGGGCAAAACAACGACAACAGAAAGAATCCTGTTCTATACGGGAGTCGCTCATAAACTGGGCGAAGTCCACGACGGAACGGCAATTACCGACTGGATGGAACAGGAACGGGAGCGAGGAATCACCATCACCGCCGCCGCCATCAGTACCAGTTGGCAAGATCATCGCATCAACATCATTGATACCCCTGGCCACGTCGATTTCACCATTGAAGTGGAACGTTCCATGCGGGTACTCGATGGCGTGGTGGCGGTTTTCTGCTCTGTTGGTGGTGTACAACCCCAATCGGAAACCGTCTGGAGACAAGCCGATCGGTACAAAGTACCCCGGATTGCCTTTATCAACAAAATGGACAGAACGGGAGCGAACTTCTTCAAAGTTTACGAACAATTAAGAGATCGCCTTAGAGCTAACGCCGTTCCCATCCAAATGCCGATCGGCGCAGAAAGCCAACTGAGCGGGATCGTTGATCTCGTCAAGATGCGCGCCTATATATATAAGGACGATCTAGGGAAAGACATAGAAGAAACCGACATTCCCGAAGACTTATTGGAAAAGGCCGAAAAATTCCGCGTGCAGCTGGTGGAAGCAGTAGCGGAAGCTGATGAAGAACTCCTAGAAAAATATCTAGAAGGTGAAGAACTCACCGAAGCCGAAATCAAACGCGGTCTCAGAGAAGGGACGATTGCTGGTACAATTGTTCCCGTCCTCTGCGGCTCGGCTTTCAAAAACAAAGGGGTACAACTGCTCCTCGATGCCGTTGTCGATTATCTGCCCTCACCCTCGGAAGTAGCCGCCGTTAAAGGGATTCTCCCCGATGGTAGCGAGGCAATCCGGGAAGCCAAGGACGATGCGCCCTTCTCGGCCCTCGCCTTCAAAATCATGGCCGATCCCTTCGGTCGTTTAACCTTCCTGCGGGTCTATTCCGGTGTACTAGCTAAAGGCAGCTACGCCTACAACTCCACCAAAGGAACCAAAGAACGGATCGCTCGCCTGATCGTCCTCAAATCCAACGAACGGATCGAAGTGGATGAACTGCGCGCCGGTGATCTGGGAGCGGCGATCGGACTGAAAAACACCATTACCGGGGATACCCTCTGTGATGAGAAGAACCCAGTTATCCTAGAATCCCTCTTTATCCCCGAACCGGTTATCTCCGTGGCGGTGGAACCGAAAACCAAACAGGACATCGAGAAACTCAGCAAAGCTCTGCAAGCTCTCTCCGATGAAGATCCCACCTTCCGGGTCAAAGTTGATCCCGAAACCAATCAAACGGTAATCGCTGGAATGGGAGAACTGCACCTGGAAATCCTAGTCGATCGAATGCTGCGGGAATACAAAGTCGAAGCAACCGTGGGCGCTCCCCAAGTTGCCTATCGGGAAACCGTGCGGAAACCTGTACGGGCCGAGGGTAAATTTATCCGTCAAAGTGGCGGTAAAGGACAGTACGGCCACGTCGTCATCGAACTCGAACCGGGTGAACCGGGGTCGGGCTTTGTCTTCGTCTCCAAAATTGTCGGTGGTGCTATCCCCAAAGAATACATCAACCCGTCAGAACAAGGGATGAAAGAAGCTTGCGAATCGGGGATTGTAGCGGGTTATCCCGTCATCGACCTGAAAGCAACCCTTGTGGATGGTTCTTTCCACGATGTGGACTCCTCCGAGATGGCCTTTAAGATTGCCGGTTCCATGGCGATTAAGGAAGCGGTGATGAAAGCTACCCCCGTTCTCCTAGAACCGATGATGAAGGTCGAGGTGGAAGTACCCGAAGACTTCATCGGTAACGTCATCGGTGATCTTAACTCCCGTCGGGGACAAATCGAAGGTCAAGAAACCGAGGCCGGCATCGCCAAAGTCTCCGCTAAAGTTCCCTTAGCGGAAATGTTTGGTTACGCCACTGATATTCGCTCCAAAACCCAAGGACGGGGCATCTTCACCATGGAATTTAGCCATTACGAAGAAGTCCCCCGCAACGTGGCTGAGGCGATTATCACCAAAAGTAAAGGGAACGGTTAATCAGTTGCCAGTGACCAGTGAGCAGTGGGGATAAACCGATCATTTAAATTCGATCGGTCAACCCTAATAACTGCTAACTTAAAACTGATCTCCAGTAACTGATTACTGTTCACCCAGCTGAAGAAGAAAAAAAAACAAAGGAACAGAAAGTAAATGGCACGCGCTAAATTTGAACGGACGAAACCTCACGTTAACATCGGTACGATCGGTCACGTTGACCACGGCAAAACTACCCTCACCGCCGCTATCACTATGACCCTAGCGGCTCTGGGTAATGCCCAAGCTAAAAAATACGATGAAATCGATGCCGCTCCCGAAGAAAAAGCCCGCGGGATCACCATCAACACCGCTCACGTTGAGTACGAAACCGCTGATCGCCACTATGCACACGTGGACTGCCCCGGCCACGCCGACTATGTAAAAAACATGATCACCGGTGCGGCACAGATGGACGGTGGTATTCTCGTGGTCTCGGCCGCCGATGGCCCGATGCCCCAAACCCGGGAACATATCCTGCTGGCTCGTCAGGTGGGTGTACCTAACCTGGTGGTCTTCCTCAACAAAAAAGATATGGTGGACGATGAGGAGTTACTGGAACTCGTAGAACTGGAAGTACGCGAACTTCTCACCAGTTACGACTTTGCTGGCGACGATATCCCCATTATTGCCGGTTCTGCGAAAGAAGCCCTCGACTACATGACCAAAAATCCCAAGGCCCAAAAAGGCGATAACGAGTGGGTGGACGCAATTTATGAATTAATGGAAGCGGTAGATAGCTATATCCCCACCCCCGAACGGGATATCGATAAACCCTTCCTGATGGCGGTAGAAGACGTATTCTCGATTACTGGTCGGGGGACGGTGGCTACCGGTCGGATCGAACGCGGTATTGTGAAAGTGGGTGATAACGTGGAATTGGTCGGGATCAGAGAAACTCGCCCCACCACCGTCACCGGGATCGAAATGTTCAAGAAAAGTCTTGAGCAAGGGATGGCCGGTGACAACGCTGGTATCCTCCTGCGTGGTATCCAAAAAACCGACATCGAGCGCGGCATGGTGATCGCTAAACCGGGTACAATCAAACCCCACACCCAGTTTGAGGGGGAGGTGTATGTGTTAACTGCAGGAGAAGGTGGTCGTCACACTCCTTTCTTTAAAAACTATCGTCCTCAGTTTTATGTACGCACAACCGACGTAACTGGCACTATCAAAGACTACACCGCCGATGATGGCAGCACTGTAGAAATGGTCATGCCGGGAGACCGGATCAAAATGACCGTGGAACTGATCAACCCGATCGCTATTGAACAGGGTATGCGCTTCGCTATTCGCGAAGGTGGTCGCACCATCGGTTCCGGCGTTATCTCGAAAATTATCAAGTAGGCTAATCTACTAATTAACGGGGCAGTGAATTTAAAAGCTGCTCCGTTACTGTCTTTATTTTGTACCTTGACAATTGCAATAGGTGAAATTATGGCTACGCTACAACAACAGAAAATTCGCATTCGTTTGAAAGCTTTTGACCAGCGCTTACTCGATACTTCCTGTGAGAAGATTGTCGATACTGCCAATAGAACTAACGCCACAGCGATCGGACCGATTCCCCTACCGACAAAAAGAAAGATTTATTGTGTCCTGCGTTCCCCTCACGTTGACAAGGACTCCCGTGAACATTTTGAAACCCGCACCCATCGCCGCATTATTGATATTTACCAACCCTCTTCTAAGACAATCGATGCCTTGATGAAATTGGATTTACCCGCAGGGGTTGATATTGAAGTTAAGTTGTAAATGCCAAAAAGATGTTAGCGATAACATCTTTTTTTCTTTCCCACTATCCTATAACTTTTAAACAGGATTTTTGATAAAAGGAAGTTATTAAAAGAAGGGCAGTACAATTGGTAGGGGTGCATCACCAAAGATGCCCAGATCGCTAGACCTTTTGTAGGGGAAAACCTAAAGCTTCTCGTTGCTGTAAATACAATTGAGCAACCTGTCGAGCTAAATTGCGAATTCTGCCGATATAACGGGTTCTTTCAGCTACAGCAATCACACCTCTAGCATCAAGTAAATTAAAAGTATGGGAACATTTGAGAACATAATCTAGACTGGGAATCACCAGAGAGCGATCGATTAATTGTTTAGCTTCCTGTTCATATAAACTGAATAAACTAAATAATAACTCAGGATTAGAAGCCTCAAAATTGTAGGTACATTGTTCGATTTCATTTTGTAGAAAAATGTCACCGTAGAGGATATTTTCATTCCATTGAATTTTATTAATTGCCTCCACATCTTGCAGATACATGGCTAATCTTTCTAAACCGTAGGTAATTTCGATCGCCACGGGACGACAATCGATACCTCCACACTGTTGAAAGTAGGTAAATTGGGTGATTTCCATCCCATCTAACCACACTTCCCAACCCACACCCCAGGCGCCGAGGGTGGGAGATTCCCAGTTATCTTCCACGAAGCGAATATCGTGATCTTCTGGGTTAATTCCTAACACCCGCAGGGAGTCTAAATAGATATCCTGAATATTATCGGGAGAGGGTTTAATTAGGACTTGATATTGATAGTAATGCTGAAAACGATTGGGATTTTCGCCATAACGGCCATCCGTAGGACGACGACAGGGTTCCACATAGGCAACGGCCCAAGGTTCCGGACCAATTGCCCTTAAAAAAGTGTGGGGACTCATGGTTCCTGCACCTTTTTCGGTATCATAGGGTTGAGCAACCAAACAACCGCGATCAGCCCAAAATTCATTTAATTTAGCGATAACAGCTTGGAAAGTTAGAGACATGGGAAAAAGTAAAAAAGCGGGTTAGGGGTTGGGGAAGTGGGGTGTAGGGTGTGGGGTGTAGGGTGTGGGGTGTGGGGTGTGGGGTGTGGGGAGATGGGGGGTTGGGGAGAAAAAAGCTGCCGACTGTCTCCTGTATCCTGTCTCCTGACGGTTAAAGTCATTGACTTACTTTTAACTGCAAGCGAAAGTGAACGGGGGTAGAAGACTGGGGGAGAATAACTAATTCATAAAATCCCTCTTCGGGTAATTGACCAGACCATTGCCGATCGCTAGACTTATCTAAAAGGGTAATATTACCCGTGGGAGAGTAGAAAGATAGTAAAACTTCGCCTTCCGCCTCTAAATTTAAGTTTAACCGATCACTGGAACGCAATTTTATTGCATAGGCTTTTCCTTGTCCCTCGCTGAGAATTGCCTCGATAACTTCCTCCCCCCCCGCGTCTAAACTTTCGATCGCTTGGTAGGATAGGCCAGACTCTAAAGATTGTAACTGATTCCAGGCCAAACCACTCCATAGTTGACCCAGGCTTGTATCAAAACTTGGTCTTTCTGTCAATTCGGGAAATAACTGAAAAAAGGCAGTATCAGTGAGTAAATTAAAGACTCTACCGCTTAAGCGTAATTGATTCACTTGTTCTCGCCATTTTTCTCGCTGTTGCTCGTTGTAGCTGCCTAATGCTTCTCTAGTGCCAGAATCGAGACGTTCTAAGCGATCGAGTATTTCTGCTCCTAGAATGTCTCTTTGTTCCTGTTTCTGTTTTTCCTCTTTGATATCCCCATAGCGGAGGTTAAACAATTCATTGACGAGATTTTTAAAAAACTGACTATCAATTCCCAACTCTAGACGACGCTTTCTCATCTCAGTTTTCCGTTGCCATGCCCTATCTGTGGCAGAATTAAAATTATTTTCCTCCGTGGCAAAAACTGGTTTAACGGTTTCGTGTTGATTGCTGTGTTTAACCCACTGTTTCCCAATTAACCAGCCTATTGCCGCCGATAATAACATCAAGAGGCAAAAAATAGCGATTCTGCCAGAACAGCCGAGAAAAACGGGCGATTTATTCCGAGAATTGGCGGCCATTGTCTTCTTAGACGATTTAGGGTTTTGGTCTGTAAAGATGAGATTAACACAAATAATAGGCTAAGACGCATTTTAATCGCCTATCCTGAGATTCGCCGAATCTTCCCCAATCCCTTCACCAATGCAAAAATGAAAAGCATCATTGAGAAATTGTTTGAAAATAGGGAATAAATTGTGAAAAAATTAAATGAACCTTCAGACCGATCACAATTAACCCCAAAGAAGTCAAAAATCCCCCTTCAGAACCCCGTGACACTAATAACTAATAACTGAATAAAACTACATTCCCATAATTTCGTAACCGGAATCTACATAAATAATCTGACCGGTAATACCACTAGAAAGATCACTGGCTAAAAAAGCGGCCGTATTTCCTACCTCAATTTGTGTCACGGTGCGATGTAAAGGAGCGATTTCTTCCACATGATGGATCATATCAAGAATTCCCCCCACGGCCGAAGATGCTAAGGTGCGAATTGGACCGGCAGAAATACCATTAACTCGGATCTTTTGGCCACCTAATTCCGCAGCTAAATAGCGAACACTCATTTCTAAACCGGCTTTTGCCACCCCCATTAAATTATAGTTAGGAATTACCTTGACACCGCCGAGATAGGTAAGAGTGATAATACTTCCCCCTTCCGTCATCAAGGGTTTAGCCGATCGCGCTAGACGGGTTAGGGAAAAAGTGCTAATATCTAGGGATTTAGTGAAAGCTTCCCGGGGGATGGCGGTAAAATCGCCCGTTAAACCCTCTTTATCGGCAAAAGCGAGACAGTGAATCAAAATATCCAGTTTACCCCATTTTTCCGCCACTGTAGCGAAAGTATCTTCTACCTGTTGGTCATTTTGGACATCGCAGGGGACATAAAAAGCGGGATTAAGTTCATCGGCCAATTCTCGCACTTTTTTCTCAAAACGGCCTTTTTCGTCGGGGAGATAGGTGACACCGATATTTGCACCAGCTTGATGGAGTTGTTGAGCAATTCCCCAAGCGATCGAGCGATTATTGGCAATTCCTGTCACTAGGGCGTTTTTTCCCGTTAAATCTAACATAGTTCTCGTTTCTCTTACAAAAATCTCCCCAATAGCCGACCCCAGCGAGATTCGGTATAATAGGGATACAGATAACGGGGCAGCAATGATCACCCCTCCCCTATTGTCTGGCAAAAAGCGCCCAAAACTTTTCCCAGTTTAGCGAGCGGTTGTGTTTAATAGAGGTGACACTCGTTGGATAATAAAAACAATTTTCCCCTTTTTTGGATGTGAGATGGACTTATCATTAATACAAGATAAACCCCTAGCAGATGTGTTCCGTCGAATCGGCAGCGGCAATTTCCCCCCGGTGGTGGAGTTGTTCGAGCGTGGCAAAACGATCTTTTTCCCGGGAGATCCCGCCGAAAGAGTCTATTTTTTGCTGAAAGGAGCCGTTAAGTTATCGCGAGTCTATGAAGCGGGAGAGGAAATTACCGTGGCTCTACTGCGGGAAAATAGCGTCTTTGGTGTGCTATCCTTACTGACTGGTCAGCGATCGGATCGTTTTTATCATGCCGTGGCTTTTACTCCGGTAGAATTACTCTCGGCCCCGATCGAGCAGGTAGAAAGATCCCTCCGCAATAATCCCGATTTATCAATGTTGATGCTGCAGGGGTTGTCCTCGCGGATTCTGCAAACGGAAATGATGATCGAAACCTTAGCTCACCGGGATATGGGTTCACGTTTGGTCAGTTTTTTATTAATTCTCTGTCGTGATTTTGGGGTTCCCACCACCGATGGCATCCGGGTGGATCTAAAATTGTCTCACCAAGCGATCGCAGAAGCGATCGGTTCTACCCGCGTCACTGTCACCCGTTTATTGGGAGAGCTGCGGGATCAGGAAATGGTCTCAATTTACAAGAAGAAAATCACCGTCCATAATCCCGTCGCTCTCAGTCAACAATTCACTTAAATTCTGGATGACTAGCGCTTATATTTTAGTTTTGGCCATCGTGGTTTTAGGTGGTCTGATAGCGGCGATTGGCGATCGTATAGGTAGCCGTATCGGTAAGAAAAGGATGCGTTTATTTAATCTGCGTCCGAAACAAACCGCAACTTTGATGACGATTGTAACGGGAATTTTGATCGCCGGTTCGACTTTAATTGTCTTATTTGCTTCTAGTAAATCCCTGCGTCAAGGGGTTTTTGAACTGGATCGTCTCTTAAATGAACGTCGTGCCGCTATCAAAGATTTAGAAAGTCAGGTAAGAAAAACCACCGAACAAAAAAATCGAGTGGAAAAGGCTTTAAAAACGGCTAAAAGTGAACAGATAGCTGTGCAGAAACGTCTAGAGGTTCTTAATAAAAATTATCAAGCTTCTCGTCAACGTTTGCGATTAGTTTCGGGACAGTTGGAAAAGTTTCGCAAGGAAGTGGCTAATTTAAATAATGAACGAGTTATTTTAACTAATCAAAAAGCGCAGTTAATCAGTCAACGGGATCAATTGTCCCAACAAAAATCAATTCTTTCTAGTCAGATCAATCAACTACAAACCACCCTTCAAGTTAGAGATAAAGAGTTAGCTAATCAACAAAAATTATTAACAACCAGACAAGCGCGACTTCAACAGTTGGAAACTCAACAAAAAACCCTACAGCTAGAAATTGATCGCCGGGATCAACGTATTGGAGAACTCGATCGATCGATTGTGGATAAAAATTTTGCTTTGGAACAGCGCGAGGGAAAATTAAAAGATTTAGAAACCCAAATGGCTTTTCTTAAGCGGGAAGTGGAAGTTTTAGAACAATACTATCAAACCTATCAAGAATTGCGGGAAAAACAAATCGCTATTTTCCGGGGACAGGTGTTATCTTTTGGAGCTTTTCGTATTGTCGATCCCCAAGCTATTGTCGCTGTTATTGATAAGTTATTGCGGGAAGCGAATATAAATGCTATCCGTGCCACCCAACCGAATCAGCCTAATTTTGACCAGCGTTTAGTTAAGATCACAAAAGCACAGGTAGAACAGTTAAGTCAACAATTACAGGACGGTAAAGAATATGTGGTGAGAATCCTTTCCGCAGGTAATTATGTCTTAGGAGAAAGCGAGATTCGTGTCTTTGCTGATGTGGTTCCCAATCAAAGAGTTTTTGAGGAGAAACAGGTGATCGCTACCGTTTCTATTGATCCCCAAAATATGACAGAAGAAGATCTACAAAAGCGATTAGATTTACTCTTAGCTTCGGCTCAATTTCGCGCTAGAAGTGCGGGAGTTTTAGGGTCAATTCAAGTGGAAGATGGTTTATTAACTACGGTAGTTAACTTTATTGGTCAAGTGAAAAAGTCGGGTAATTCTATCGAGACACTTGAGGCAGTTGCTGCTAGTAAAACTAATACATCTGGACCTTTAACTTTGCGTTTAGTAGCGGTAAAAGATGGTAAAATTGTTTTTAGTACGTCTTCTTAAAAGATAGCTAAAGTTAGGATTTGAGATTAAAATCAACTCCTTCGTAAATATCGGCAAGATTTAAGCTAATTCCTAAAGAATCTAGGGATATAATTCCCCTTGCTGGGGTGTATTCTTGCAGTAACCAATTATTTTCCGAGGTTTTGCTATAGGATTCTATTAGTATCTCCTCTTGACTGACGAGAAGATATTGGTTTAATTGGGGTATAGAACGATAATAACGAAATTTATCACCCCGATCATAACCAGAGGTGGAAGGAGATAAAACTTCGATAATTACACAGGGATTTAAAATTTCATCGTTGCGATTATCACTAAATAATGGTTCCCCAGCAATGATCATTAAATCTGGGTATAAACCGCGATTATACTGGGGTATCCATAGTCGTAAATCACTGGGAAAGACTTCATAAATAGTTTTCCTTAAAGCATTGTCTAACAAGCGAATTAAATTGCGTACCAGTCGATTATGATTGATGCTTCCCCCTGTCATCTCGATAATTTCCCCGTCGTGATATTCCTGTTTAGTTTCCGCTCTAGTTTCTAAATTACGATATTCTTCTAAGCTGAGGGTTTTGGTAGGAGATCGAGTTAGCATTTTCTCTGTCACAGAATTTTTAATCCTCCCGATTATAACCTAGATCACAGAAAAAAGGTTATCATTCATCAATTATTCTTCAATTAAAATCAACTCCTTCGTAAATATCGGCAAGATTTAAGCTAATTCCTAAAGAATCTAGGGATATAATTCCCCTTGCTTGGGTGTATTCTTGCAGCAACCAATTATTTTCTGAGGTTTTGCTATAGGATTCTATTAATATCTCCCCTTGACTGACGAGAAGATATTGGTTTAATTGGGGTATAGAACGATAATAACGAAATTTATCACCCCGATCATAACTAGAGGTGGAAGGGGATAAAACTTCGATAATTACACAGGGATTTAAAATTTCATCGTTGCGATTATCACTAAATAATGGTTCCCCAGCAATGATCATTAAATCTGGGTATAAACCGCGATTATACTGGGGTATCCATAGACGTAGATCGCTAGATTGAAGACGATAATTAGTTCCTCTTGAAGCTAATTTTAGCAGGACAATAAGATTAATGAGAATACTATTATGATTGATGCTTCCCCCTGTCATCTCGATAATTTCCCCGTCGTGATATTCGTGTTTAACCTCGGCAATGGTTTCTAAATTACGATATTCTTCTAAGCTGAGGGTTTTGGGAGGAGATTGAGTCAACATTTTTCCAGATTAGATATTCTTTTATTTAATCATAACACAATTAATGCTACCTATTTAATTCTAATTCCCCTTGGAGAAAATCAACAAATTGTCTGGCAGTTCTTCCCGATCGCCCATTATGTTGGGTTGCCCATTGTTTGGCACGAAATTCTAAGTCTTCTAAGCTAATTTTTAATTTAGCTAAACTGGCTAAATGACGCACTATTTCCAGATACTTTTCTTGATTAGCTGGTTCAAAAGTTAGGGTTAACCCAAAGCGATCACTAAAGGATAATTTTTCTTGTACTGTGTCCCAATTATGCACTTCATCCCCATCTTTTGGTCGGGGTCGATCGGCAAAAAATTCTCTGACTAAATGTCGGCGATTAGAAGTGGCATAAACTACGACATTTTTCGGTCTAGCGGTGATACTTCCCTCTAAAACAACCTTTAAAGCTTTAAAAGCTTCATCGTCTTCTTCAAAGGATAAATCATCGACAAAGATAATAAATTTTTGCGGTAAATATCGCAGAATTTCAATAATTAATGGTAGGTCTTTTAATTGGGATTTGGCCACTTCAATTAAGCGCAATCCTTGACTATGGTATTTTTGCAATAATCCCTTGACTAGAGAGGATTTTCCCGAACCACGACTGCCATAGAGTAGCACATTTAAAGCGGGATAACCTGCTAATAAAAACTCAGTGTTTTTAATCAAGGTTTCCTTGGGCATTTCATAACCGACTATTTCTTGAATCTGCACGGGATCGGGATGAGTAATTCCTTGTAATCGACCTTCTTGCCACCTTAAAGCTTGATAACGGGCAAAAATTCCCGTACCACATTCGCGATAATAATCTGCTAAATCTTCAACTAATTCCCTCCAATCTAAACCGGAATGTAAAAAACTTTCTAATTTATTGTCCATTTCCCAAGCGGGGAAACTGAGAAATTTAATTTGTTCCAAAATTGTCGAATTGCTGAGGCTATAAATGCTAGAATTATAGAGAGATTGAAGGATAGATAAATCCTGTTTCACGCCATTAATTAAAGATTCGGGTAACTCCCAAAAACTTTTTTTCTGTACCTGTTGACTAAAGGGATTGTCATCTAATAAAATTTGTTCGACTAGAAAATCATTCCAACTGATATCTTTAGATGCTAAAGCTTGAAACCATTGACCATAGGCTTTAAGAAAATCGGCAATATTATCCGTAGATAATAGGGTAATAAATGCCTTGCCAATAGCATTATCAAAAACCCCTTGATACAAAACTAACAAGCTGACTTTTTGGTAAATTTCAGAAATCATTTTTTATTCTCCACTAATAACTAACATTTCATGGCTGTTTTTTTGTAATTCCTAATTCGATTTAATAATTGCCGTCCTGTAGCTAAGGGAATGCCAATCAGTTGTTATTATATCAAGATAGGTTAATCTTTGCAAAATTAAGGTTAAAAAAGGGAAAATACCTACCGACTAATTCCCCAGATTTCTTGAGATGAGGTACAAGGTTTTCCTTTTGGGGAGTCAGGAGAAGGCTCTTCTAGGTTCTGTGTGATAAGTTAAACTTACAATATGATCGATCAATCTTTGTGTCCTTTGTGTCTTTGTGGTTCGTTCCACCCCCTCGCTCTTGAGAATGTATCTTAGAATACATTATCCAAGAGAGCCAGGAGAAGATACCCTGTCGGGCTACACTTCCTCTTGATGAGAAACGTTATATTTGATAAAATTTAACCAATCTTGGATTTCCTGTCCTAACCAGAGACATTCATCCTCGCGGAGATTCTGGCCGATAAGATAGTAATTTTTAGCTGTCCGCAGACGAATCTGATAGTTACCTTCTGTACCATTGCTATGAAGAAAAATACCCCATAAGTCTTGAGTTTTGAAAGCAAATTTTTTGTAGATAAAATTGAAAAGTTTATATTTAATTAAAACTTCTTGAGGTGTAAGAATTAATTGCATCTCCCGCGAAAAAATAAAACCAATCAGAGCTATAATAAAGGTAATAATTGGGGAGATAAAGACAGTGACAGTAAGGAAAATCGCCAAAGACCAGAGAGTAGGCGCATCGGAAGGTAGCTTAATTGTTGGTGGTAAATTAATCTCTAAATTATCCCGGTGTTTAGCGATACGGATGGAACTGTGGGGAGGTTTTGGTAATTTCTTAGGATCGATTAAACTTGATACTTGACGATAGTAGGGATGTTGGAGAATTTTCAGAGCTTCTCTGGCACTTTTAAACCGCTTTTCTACTGCCATATCGGTCATAGTTTCTAACCAATCGATTAAATCATCATCGATTGTCACCAGTTGGCGAAATTGAATTTTAGAGTCGCGGTAGGGCAGTTCTATTGGCACAATTCCTGTCAATAAATGAATTAAAGTCATACCCAAGGCATATAAATCAGAACCCGGAACTGCTCGGCCCCAAAATTGTTCTAGGGGTGCATAACCACTCGTCCCCACCACGGTAAAAGTAACTCCCGTCACTGCACCCCTGGACTGGACTGCCCCAAAATCCACTAAATAAACGTTATTTTCCGAGTTAATAATTAAATTACTAGGTTTAATATCTCGATGTAATACTGGGGGCGATAATTCATGCAAATAGATGAGAATTTCGAGAACTTCTTGGGCAATAGTCCGAATTACCGTAGCGGTGAAATGTTGCCCCCTTTCTAAGTGATCACTTAAGGATTCTCCCGGTATATAATCTTGTACAAGTACAAACCAAGGAATCCCATCACCTTGATTTTTATCGAGGGAAAAATAATCGCGATAGCGGGGAATACGGGGATGATGGAGAGAAGCTAAGACGGCTGCCTCCCGTTCAAATAATTTTAATTCTTCCCACTCCATCTGGGGACTAAAAGCGAGGAGTTTAATAATTACCGATTCTTGAGATAATACATCGGTAGCTAACCAAGTTTGACGACCGATAGCGGTATTTCCCAGGCGTTGTTGTAGTCGGTAACGTTCCGCTAAAAAAGAATCAGAAGTAAAGGTCATAGTGGCTTTTCCCTTATTTAGACCTGTTTTTTGTCAGTAAAACTGCTGTGGAGGTACTAATTAATATCGATTTGTTTTTTTTCTGTCCAACAAAGGGCGATTCCCTTTTCTTTGTAGGAAGATTCTCCGACAAAGATAGGATATAATTCAGATTCACCACGATAGATAATTTCCTGACCATCAAATCCTAGAAAAATCGGTTGATTGGGTTGAATTGCCTGATAATCTCGTTGGAGAATCTGAGGATGTAACATGGCTTTAATTTCACCCTGTTCATCCCTAGGATAATCGATCGAGCCTAAACGTTGGTAAACTGTTAGGGATTCGCTGAAAGTATCGAGATGGGCAGCGAGATAATTTTCCTGTTCGATGTAGTCTAGGATTTGATAAATGAGTGTTTCGGTTTGACGAAAAAGATAGGGACAGATGACACCATGGTTAATTGGACCGATTTCTAGGGTAAAAGCTAGGGGACAAATTCCTTTCAGAAAATGATTTTCTTCCTCGCTGACGGGATGATAAATTAAGCGCACATCAGGATTAATTTTAGTCAGATAGGTAAAGAGTTTTAATAGCCAAGGATGGGGATTAGAATAAATAATCGCCAGCATCATGTTAGATGTGGTGCTGTGAATATCGATTAATAAATCAATGGATTTTTCTCGGATTTCTTTGACTATTTTTTTGGCTCGTTTTTGTTCGTATTGCTGACAATCGGGATTCACTAAATCTTTCTGGTTAAAACAACGATTTAAATCCGTATCGATATATCTAACTCGTTGCTTTAGGGCCAAGGGGTTAGCGATGAGACTGTGGGATTGAAAACTGCTGCGAGCAATAAGATTAGGTGAGTTTTGCAGGTATTTAACCAAATAAGCGGGAGTTAGTTCATTGCCATGCACACCGGCAATTAAAGCCAGATTTTTAATAGTAGTTTTTTGATCGATCATTTTTTATAAGTTTTGAGAATTTGTAATTATTTATCTAGGGCAAAATTGCCGTAATTAAATAACAATTATAAGCCTTAAAAAAGGGTAGTCTAGAGGGGCAGGTTTGCCAACCCACCCCTATAACTGATTTAGAAAAACCAACCGTAGGAATGAAGACCTTTACCTAAAAGATTCACTCCTAAATAACATACCCAAACCACAACAAAACCACTCGCTGCTAGAATAGCTGGTTTTCTTCCCTGCCATCCCCGGGTAATGCGGGCATGGAGATAAGCGGCAAACACTAACCAAGTGATTAGCGCCCAAGTTTCTTTCGGATCCCAACTCCAATAGGAACCCCAAGCTTCATTCGCCCAAACTGCTCCGGCGATGATACCGATAGTGAGAAGGGGAAAACCGAGACCAATGACCCGATAACTGATATTATCGAGGGTTTCCGCCAAGCTAAGACGTTGGGGCGAAAGAGTCGCCATCGCTGTTAGGGTGGGAGTTAAAAGGGCGGTTGTGCCACCGTTAGCCGTTTCCATGAAAACTGGCGCAGAAAGAGTGGTAGATAACTTATTTTGGAGACGATAGGCCCCCGTACCCACGGAACTGCCTTTTAACTCGATATTTTGACCTCTCGTGACGATCAGAAAAGCGATCGCCATCAGGGAACCCACCATCAAAGCAGCATAACTTAACATCATGACGCTAACGTGCATCATCAACCAATTCGATTTTAAAGCCGGAACCAAGGGCGCCGAAGTTTGCATTTCTCCGGGTAAGGACAAAGTGGCAAAAGCAGTAATCCCCATGGCTACAGGAGTCGTCACCACCCCCACCAGGCGACTGCGGCTAGTGTACTCAGCAATTAAATGAACCGCAGTTACACCCCAAGCGAGAAAGAATAAAGATTCGTAAAGATTGCTAATGGGGAAATAACCCGCTTCTAACCAACGCGCTCCCAATAAAGCGGCGATACAGAGGTTAGCGATGGCCACTCCCGTGCTGCCCAGGCCCGGCAACAAAGGTATGCTAGGAAAGGCTGCCCCGCCCCAATAAACCAGCATGGTTAAAAACAGGACTAAAAAAGAAGTGTTATCGAGAAAGTTCTCTAAGCTAACTAAATTCATGGGATTTCTCTCGTTTGTCGCTCGCTCGCTACCAAGTATTCCATCCTCTATCCTATCCCATCGGTAAGGCGATCGAGACAGGGAATTGTTAGTATAAACTTTGCATTTTCACTCTGACCCACCCTAAAAATTATGACTAATCAAGAAGATAATCAATTTTTCTGGTCGCGTTTGCCTCTGTTAGGCAAAATCCTGATCATTTGTTCTGGTGTTGCCGCTTTAGGCTATTTTCTTATCCCTCGTCCCTCAGAATTATCCAATATTCCCCTCGAACCCTACAGCGAATTTATCAATAAAGTGGAACGGGGCGACATCAGTAGGGTCAGAATTGGCAATCAAGTCATCTTGTATCAATTAAAAAATCCTTTAGAATCCCTGGCTATTCCGGGTAATCCCCCCCTTAATCCCCCAGAATCAAGTAATCCCTTTCACAGTGATTCTAGTTCTCTGGCCAGCAAACCAAGCAGTAATCTAGCCCCCGGACGAGTATTGGCCACAATTCCAGTCGATAACCCCCAATTACCCCAACTATTACAGCAAAAAGGCGTAATATTCGAGGCGATTCCCGTAGCCGAAAACAGTTGGATCAGCACTCTCCTCGCTTGGGTGGTTCCCCCCTTAATTTTAGTCGCCGCTATGCAGTTTCTGCTCTATCGCAACGATGACACGCGTAAATCGCTGCTTTTTAACAAAAATCTCGCTAAAGTTTACGGAGACGACGAAAAATATCCGATTACCTTCACTGATGTGGCCGGGGCCGAGGAAGCAAAAACCGAGTTAAAGGAAATCGTCGAATTTCTCAAGGATGCCGAGCGCTTTAATAAAATTGGGGCGCGTATTCCTAAGGGTGTTCTCTTAGTCGGACCGCCGGGGACAGGAAAAACCCTCTTAGCAAAAGCGGTCGCGGGAGAAGCGGGAGTAACTTTTTTTAGCATTTCGGCCTCGGAATTTGTGGAATTATTTGTCGGCACTGGGGCAGCCCGGGTGCGGGATCTATTTGCCCAAGCGAAGAAAAATGCCCCTAGCATCATTTTTATTGATGAATTGGACGCGATCGGTAAATCAAGAAGTTCGGGATCGGGAACTAGCGGCAGTAATGATGAGCGCGAGCAGACTTTAAACCAACTTTTGACAGAAATGGACGGTTTTAGCCCCAAAGAAGCCGTCGTCATCGTTTTAGCCGCCACCAATCGCCCGGAGACTCTTGATGCCGCTTTATTGCGTCCGGGGCGCTTTGATCGCCAAGTTTTGGTGGATCGTCCCGATTTAGCGGGACGATTGGCAATTTTGGAAATATACGCCCAACGAGTCCAGATGGGTGAAGATGTTAACCTCAAAGCGATCGCCACCCAAACCCCCGGTTTTGCCGGTGCCGATTTAGCCAACCTCGTCAATGAGGCTGCTCTCTTGGCTGCCCGTAATAATCGGGAAAAAGTCAGTCAAATCGACTTTAAAGAGGCGATAGAAAGAGTTATCGCTGGTTTAGAAAAGAAAAGTCGGGTTTTATCGGAAAAAGAAAAGAAAATCGTCGCTTATCACGAGGTCGGCCATGCTTTAGTTGGTGCTGTCATGCCGGGAGGTGGTCGCGTCGAGAAAATTTCCATCGTTCCCCGGGGTTTATCCGCTTTGGGTTATACCCTGAAAATTCCCACGGAAGACCGTTTTTTGATGACAGAAACCGAATTTAAAGAACAAATTACTATGTTATTGGGCGGTCGGGCAGCCGAAGAATTAATCTTTGGCAGTGTCACTAATGGTGCTTCCGATGATTTACAAAGGGCGACGGATATTGCGGAAAGAATGGTGACAATTTATGGTATGAGTAAATCCCTGGGTCCCCTAGCCTACGATAAAACGGGACAGGCTAATTTTTTAGGTAATAATCAGGGTAGTCCCCGGCGTTCGATCGGGGAAAATACGGCCAAAGCGATCGATGAAGAAGTCAAACAAATTATCGAAGCTAGTTACCAAAAAGCCCTAGCAATTCTTAGTCACAACCGCAATTTATTAGAGTCGATTACTGCTAATCTTTTGACCACGGAAGTAATCGAAGGAGAAAAATTGCAAGAATTCTTAAATCAAGCGCAAATGGTCTGAGCAATCCTCATAAACAGGGTCTGCTGAAAAAGTTTTTCGTGGGGACAGGGTGTGGGGTGTGGGGTGTGGGGAGAACAAAGCTGCCTTTTGCCTTTTGCCTTTTGCCTTTTGCCTTTTGCCTTTTGCCTTTTGCCTTTTGCCTTTTGCCTTTTGCCTTTTGCCTCTCCTCATAACTAGGGTCTGCTGAATAAATAGTCGAGAATATCTAACTTAAGGAGAAGACAGAATCAAAGCATTAGAAAATTGATATTTCCCTGCTTTGACGGTTAATTTGCCCTCTTTCCATCCTAAAGAAACGGGAGAGTTATCTCGACTTAAACTGTTATAAAGGGCGAAATTTTTTGACCAATCGTGCTTTTGACCGTTACGAATTAACATCGGCAGTAGATTGATTTGATTATAGGTCAATTGTAAACTCTGCCCTTGACTGCCTTTAAATAAAACCCTGCCTTGCTTAATTTGAGTTAAATTTACTTGACTTTTTTGCTTAAATATGCTCTTGAAATTCTCATAACTACCCTGGGTTGCCGCTTCCCCCACTTCCAGAGCAAAACCCGCATAATTGTTACCTGTGGGTAAAGCTTGGTAGGTATTATCATCGGGATAAGGGGAATTAGGAATCTCGATCATTTCAGGAGAAGAAAGATTTATTAATCTCAGGGCTAACCAAGTTTTTTCTAATTGAATAAACCAGATATTATCATCTTTTTCTACCTTGGCAGTTTTCGGTAATTGCCAGAAAAAAGCTTGGTCTGCTGGACGTAACCAGATTAAAAGATTACGATATTGTCCGATTTCATCCCCGGGATTTTTGCCCGGTTTTACGCCATTTTTGCCAGTGTTAGCCACAAAAAAATCCACACCTTTGTGTTGATTAAAGGCCATTAATTTAAACGGGGCCACATCGCCATCGGGGAAAGTTCCCGCCAGACTACCCATTTGATAACTAGCCCCAATAAATTGAGTTTCCCAATAACCCGGACTCTGATTATTGCCCGGTTTCCAGTTTTCATATAGGGGTTTACTGGCGAGAATTTCTACCGGTTTATTAAAGTTTTTTCGGGCTAATTCCATCACTGCTAAAGGAGGACGATAACCACTGGTAATTAGATAAAGAGAGTCCAATTCCTGGCGATTATTGGCGACGGGAGTATCACCAAAGTATAACCAAAAAGTGCGACCTGCGTGTGATCGCATTACGCCATGGCCATCACCATAATCACGTTTTACAGGGCCACCCCAACCACCCCGATAATATTTAACACTAGCGGCCATGGATAACCAATCTAAGGCCATTTTTGCCCATTGTTTAACTTCCGTATCTTGAGAAAAATCGTAGAGATTGAGATAGGCAGCAAAGGTATGACCTTGATAAACTTCTGAATCCCATTCTCCCATACCGATGTTATATAAAGCTGAAACGTAGCGCTTAATTTTACTTTTATAAAGTTGACGAGTTGCCTCATTTCCTGTTTCTTCGGCCATCAGATAAACCGATGTTTCGCGCATCGCTCGCAGGTTATCAGTATTGCGACTATCTACCCATAAACCCCGTCTTTTCATACTCCAATCATTACCCGTTCCTTGGCCGGTGCCGTGGATAGGATGGGGCCGTTGTAAAGGGTCGGTTTCTGTCCAAATTTTCGCCGCATTATACATTCTCTGACGATAAACTGGATCGAGATACTTTCCGAGAAGAAAATATTTTCTAATTTGTCCTTTTAGGGTAAAAGAAAAATAATAATCTATATAATCAGTGTGGGACTGTTCCCGTTTTTGTGGGTCATCCTGCTGCAGGAAATCTAGGGCTTTTTGCCTGTTTCCTGCCAAGAAATCAAACATGGCCATAGCATAGGATTTTTTCTCGTTTTCTCCCCACAAATTGCCATAACTTTCTGCCCTAGCAAAATGGTTAATAACTTGCTTTGCCCTTTGTTGAAATTCTGCCTCTAATTCTGGTGTCCAATCGTTAAGATATTGGGCTTCAACTTCGGCAACAGGGAAGGAAGCGATCAAGTTTTGAGAAACCGAATAGAGGGAGTTAAAGCCTACAGTAAATAGGGCAATGATTCCCGCTAAAATTAGATATTTAATTCTAGATCCAATCGTCATCTTCGGCAAATTCATCGATGTTTCCTTGATTTTCTGGGGTCTGAGTTTGATTCTCTTTATCTAATTGTAAAGGAACTGGTTCAGGAGCGATAATTTCTGGTAATAATTCTTCGGGTTTTTGACCATCTACCTCCACCACAATTATTTCTGTGACGGGAAACCAAAGTATCCGGCCTTGATCATCACAAACCGTCACCGATCGCGATTTATCTGGAGTCTCGGTTGCGAAGAAATCTCCTAACATTTTGGTGGGTAAAATATTCTTACTTTCACCCCCACTAACTCCTAGGAATATATATTCGTTACCTGTGGTCAAATGTTGAACAATAATCGCCATAGTTAAAAGGTTTTAGTCAATGAAATGTACTGATTGATAGTTGACTCTTGAATGATAGCTTTCAGCCCGAAGCTTTCCAATGATAACTGATAACTGCTTACTGCTTACTGCTTAACTTGACTGCCGTGACTGCGGGGATCGGTTTGACTAGCACCCACAAGGATATTAAAATCAGAAGTCTCTCCCGTAGTGGTGGCATAGGGTAGGGTAGAATTAGTTAAAAGTGCTTCTAAATTAGCAGTTAAAATTGATTTTGGTTGTTCTCCGATCGCTTGGGCAACCGGTTGTCCTTGGTTATTTAAAAATACAAAATGGGGAATTCCATCCACACGATAACGGAGAATTTCCGGCAACCATTTATTATTATCAACGTTGAGCATAACAAAATTAATGGCATTACCGTATTGTTTTTTAATTTCGGCAATTTCAGGGGCCATCGCCTGACAACTGGTACACCAATTAGCATAAAATTCTGTCAGGGTGGGTTTACCATTGCTGACGGCAAGATCGAAAGGTGTCGCTTTTTCCGCTTGCGCTTCCAAAGATACAGAACTAGCGGTGGTTTGAAACCCCAAGAAAATCGCTACACTAAGGATAACTGCCGTTACTGCCAGCAGAAGATTTCTGGTTTTGTTGGTGGGTGTGGTGGCTGTCATGGATATTTAATCAAAGTTTACTTTGTCCTATTGTAACGACTGCTGCGCTCTTTTAGTATTGGTGTCGATTGAGTTACAATTAAGTTAGAGATGGGTAATAATTATGACAGAAGAAAGACTCGATCGAATAGAGGGACAGCTAAAAAGGCTAGGAGGGGACGTTCATACAATTGAGGGGCGATTAGAAACTTTAGAAAGTAACGTTCAAAACATTGAAAAAAAGCTAGGAGACGTGATCAACCAAATCCGTGAACTTAGTCTTAGCATCGATACCTACCAAAAAGCTGATCAACAGGTAGTTAATTTGGCTTTTGGTCTGATCGTTGCCGCCACTGCTACTATTGTAATTCCAGCCGTTTTCGGCAAATAAGCAAAAAAAGATTCTTTGATTGGAAAGGCTGCATGAAAAAACGCGTTACTCTCACTTTTCCCAAAAAAGCCGTCCATATGCCCGTTACCTATCGACTGGCAAAGGATTTTAACGTCGCCGCTAATATTATCCGCGCCCAAGTTGCCCCCAATCAAGTGGGAACATTAGTATTAGAATTATCGGGAGATATCGATGAGTTAGAAGCGGCGATCGAATGGTTACAATTACAAAATATTGGCGTTTCCCAAGTTAGTCGCGAAATCGTTATTGATGAAGAAAAATGCGTCGATTGTGGCTTATGTACGGGAGTTTGTCCCACGGAAGCTTTAACCCTTGATCCCGAAAGTTTTCGTCTTAAGTTTTTGCGTTCCCGTTGTGTGGTTTGTGAACAATGTATCCCCACTTGTCCCGTGGTGGCAATTTCCACAAACTTGTAAAATAGAAATTATTAAATTAATTTTTTTGCCCATTTAAATAATAGCCATCTCTGGAGATTTTAAGCCTTGATGTGTTGCCAAGGAGGTTAATCGCCACAAATATCCCGCTCGCTTTCTGCCTAAAGACCCTTTCTCCGATACCATAGTTAAAAAGAGAGCCTTGACTCTGGCCACATCTGTGGGGATTACATACCATTAATCATGGTTTTTTTTGCAAAAAATACAAAAAACTTGACATGACTTCTGCCGTTCCTCGCCTTTCCTATCCTGATAGTCCGATTGCTGATCTTCGCGGCCTCTATAACTTTATCCTCAACCCGCAACTGTTAGCCGCAGAAAAGGGAAATCGGTCGATCGTCAGTTTTTGTCAAAAAATTTCCCCCCTTGATCTCCTAGAAATTCTCTCTCGGATTGCTTCTAGCTATCCCACCCATTGTTATTGGGAAAATCCCGAACGAGAAACTGCTTTTCTCGGCTACGGCATCGCTTTTACTGCTACTTTCCACGGCAAACAACGTTTTTTAAAAGCTCAAAAATTTATTGAAAACTGTCAACAAAGAATTATTAAAATTGATAACTATAGCGAGATTACTCCCCGCATCTTTTGTAGTTTCACTTTTTTCGACTCGGCAACAGCTACCCCCTTTCCCTCAGCTACCCTAACCCTGCCTAAGTTTCAAATTATCAAAAAACAATCGGAATATTTTTTCCTGACTAATCTCTTAATCACCGGCGAAAAAGAAATAGAAAACTCCCTCGAAGAAACTATTAATAACCTCAAAATTATCCAAAATAACTCCAGCAATTGCCGACAAAATCCTCACCAGGATTCCTGTAGTTATTATATTCGTCCTACCTATAATTTTCAAGCGGCTGTTGCTGATGCCATCCAATCTATCCATGCTCAAAAATTTAGCAAAATTGTCCTCGCTCACGCTCTTGACGTGATTTCTCCTCGTCCTTTTCATCTAGTAAACTGTCTCGATAATTTGCGTCAGCGTCATCCCGATTGCTACACTTTTTCCCTCGGCAATGGACGGGGAGATCATTTTATCGGTGCTAGTCCCGAACGATTGTTAACTGTCCATCAGGGGCAATTAATCACCGATGCTTTAGCGGGATCCGCCCCCCGGGGAGAAAATGCGATCGAAGATGCTCTCTTTGCCAATAAACTCCTCGCTAGTGAAAAAGAACAACGGGAACATCGGGCTGTTAGTGACTTTATTAACCAAAAACTGCGACAAATTGGCTTAAATCCGCAAAATTCTCCCTCTAGATTGTTAAAACTCTCCAATATTCAACATCTCTGGACTCCTATCCATGCCAAACTAAAACCCTCTATCCATCCCCTCGAAATTGTTGCCCAACTACACCCCACTCCTGCTGTTGCTGGGGTTCCCACCGAGATCGCTTTAGCACAAATTCGTCATTATGAAACCTTCGATCGCTCTCTTTATGCCGCTCCTTTGGGTTGGATTGATTGTCAAAATAATAGTGAGTTTATTGTTGGTATTCGTTCGGCATTAATTAAAGGCGATCAAGCGCGATTATACGCCGGTGCGGGTATTGTTGCCGGCTCCGATCCAGAAAAAGAACTAGCAGAAATTCAGCTGAAATTTCAAGCTCTCTTAAAAGCTTTAACTTAAACTGTAGCTTTTTAGCGAACTAATAACTTAAATAAGTTTAATTTACCCTTAAAAGGCGGATATTTTAAAGCGGGATTGAACCAAAGAGGTGTTTTCATAATCGCTTTTTGGTGACTAAAATTCTCAAAGGAAAAACGACCATGATAGCTACCAATACCGCTATTTCCTCGACCACCAAAGGGTAAACTAGGATTAGTAAAATGAAAACTATTGTTGTTAATACAACCTCCCCCAAACTGGACTGATTCTAACCATTTCTTTTCGGTATTTGCCTTGGTAGTAAACAGATAAAAAGCTAGAGGGTTAGGGTTTTTAGCAATAATTGCTAAAGCTTCCTCAAAAGTGCTAAAGGCAATGATCGGTAAAATTGGACCGAATATTTCCCCTTGCATAATAGGAGCATCAAGGGAAACATTAGTTAATAAAGTTGGTTGAATATATAAATTTTCTCGATCAGTTTTGCCACCAAAAACAATCTCACCATCTTTGAGCAAGTCAATCAGGCGATCAAATTGTTTATCATTAATTATCTTACCATAATCAGCACTTAATCTGGCATCTTCACCAAAAAAATTAACAATAGTATTAGCTAATTCTCTGATCAAATTCTCCTGCTGGGATTGATGTACTAAAACATAATCAGCTGCGATACACATTTGACCACAATTAGAGAATTTTGTCACGGCAATGCGACGAGTTGCCACGGAAATATTAGCATCAGCTTCGATAACACAGGGACTTTTTCCCCCTAATTCTAGAGTAACAGGAATTAACTTTTCTGCCGCTAGTTGATAAATAATTTTTCCTACCCTTGTACTGCCAGTAAAAAATATATGATCAAAGGTGAAACTGTCTAACATATTCGGAATTACTTCCGCACCATCTCCGGGTACAATTAACACATATTCTTCAGGGAATATTTCTTGAATTATTTCAATTACTAATTTTTCCGTCGCTGAGGCAAATTCACTCGGTTTTAATACCGCACAGTTACCGGCAGCAATAGCACCAACTAAAGGCACTAATAACAATTGGAGGGGATAATTCCAAGCACCAATAATTAACACCACTCCCAAAGGTTCCCGAATAATTTGACTGGAGGAAGGAAAATTTAAGAGATTAGTTTTAACAGGTTTGGGTTGCATCCATGAGCGCAAATTTTTTAAAGCGTTATTAATTTCCCCCAAAAGGAAACCATTTTCAGTAATCCAACAATCTTCGGGACTTTTCTTTAAATCCCTATATAAAGCTTGATATATCTCTCCTTCATATTTAATAATTGCCTGTTTTAACTTCTCTAACTGCTGACGACGGAATTGATAGGAACGAGTGGCACCACTAACAAAATACTGACGCAATTTGGCTAATTTTTCTGAGTTTGACAGCATCGAAATAATTCCTAACTTAATGATGGTAATTCTATGGCATCCACTGGGGACGAATTCCCGCTAGAGGTAATTCAATTAAATCAGATTTACTTGCTTTCACTCCATCTTGTAGGGGAGGAATTAACATCCACAAACGACCACCGATAATTGTTTCTCCTGAGTCAGTAGTCAAGGGATTAGTCGGATTAGTATCATAACTGGTGCGAAGTTGATCAAAAATAATCGCTAAACTATCGGGAGATAAACTAATGTGAATATCACGATAATCGGCTAATTCCAGTAGGGGAGTCACTTGACCAGTCTTCACATCTATTTTAGCAAAATAGGGTTTTTCTTTGTACTCTTGACTGTTAGTAACTAACTCAGTTAACAAACAATATAAATCACTACCAGTGGCATTAAATTGACAATCTATAATCGAACCTTGTAGATTGAGTAAGCGTTTTTGTAATCCTTGATTATTGACATAAAAAAGCGATCGAATATAACGCATTTTGGCATTATCAGTATTAAAATTCACCATTGCCGCAGCCGTACCATCAGCAGAAAAATTCAAAATTCGCCCAAATTTTGGTAAAAAATCTAGGGGTTTTGTTTCGGGTTTTAAGGGCAAAAGCGCAATTCCTTCCCCCTGGGTGACAGCCAAAGTTTTACTATCAGGTGCGATCAAAAATTCGCCACCTTGAATGTTTAATTGTTGGGGTTTTTCCCCCGATTTAACTGCCCATAAATCGAAGTTAATCGGATTGCGGCGCTCAATTCTCTGCACGACAATAGTTTCCCCATCTTTAGATAAATCAAAATGATTATTTTGATAATCTTTATTGTCTAGTACTAACTCAATTTTTGGGGAAGATTGGCCAAAATCAACTTGGTAAAGCTGTAGTTCACGAATTCCCTGTATTCCCTGATTTTTCGCCACAGCCGAAAAGAGGATTTTTTTACCATCAGGATAGAATTCAAAAGCCATAACGGTCAAATTTGCGGGGGTTAAGAGGGTTTTCTTCTCCTCGGTCAAGTTATAAAAAATTAATCTTCCCTGTTCTTCCCCATTAGTGCCAATATAGGCAAAAGCACGATCCCGACTTTTAAATTCTCTTTCAAAAATTGCTAGGGTTTGTCCTAATCGATTACCGCTGGGAAATTGTTCCCTCGCACCTTCAATTTGCAGATGATATTTTTCTCCGTAGGGAATGGGAGAAGTGAGGGTATAAGCTAATCGTCTTCCGGCCCAACTAAACTTCCCCGGCAGCGCAGGATCGATAACTAGATTTTTTTCTACACTAGCATGATCCATGGGGCGATCAAAAGTGATAATAAATGCTTGATCTTCCACTCCAATTTCTCGATTTTCCCAGCTAAATTCCTTGACTCTTGGACCAGTTTGTAAAAGACATTGATTACCACAGCTATTACCCAACCAAATTAAGCCACCAATTACTAAGGTTAGGGATACAATTAATGTTATCGCTAATTTATCAATCGGTTGTAGTTGTAAGGTTTTCAGCATTATAGTAGATGGTTAGTAACAACAACTGCTCACTGCTCACTGATAAGTAGGGAGGCACAATTATTTGTAGGATGGGTTAGCGGTAGCGTAACATGATTGGGCGTTGGGTTTCATGCTTCAACCCAACCTACGTTCATCTTATATTTAATTCCACCCACCTACTTAACTGATAACTGATAACTGATAACTGTTAATATCCGTAGGGATCCGCAGGAGTGGGTATAGGTTTCACGGATTTGGCCTTAATTACTAATTGTCTTCTGGTGGTTGATTTTCCTACCTCTACGGGTAAAGATTCCGTGGCCATTTCTCCGGTGATTTCTAACCAGGTATCATTGGGATATTGACTGCGACTTCCTGATAGTTTCACTGGTAAACCCACGGGATAAGCATCCACGGCACAACAGGTAAGAATAAAGCGACTAATTAATAAATAATTATCGGGTAATTGGGGCAATTGCACCACAAAACCTGTGACTTTTACCGGTTGTCCTGTGTAAGCATCAGGTTCAGGGTAAGCATTCAAAGTTCTTACCCATTCAATTAAACTTTTTTCCTCCGGTTTAACGGTAGTACCAAAGGATTGAGTTTGCACGCGAGTTAGGGGTAAAGATTCACTAATTCCCCTCTGTAATGCGATTTGACTACTGAGGGGCTGCGGGGCGATAAATAGGCCTAAAATGGCAGTTATTACTAATAAACCTGAGCCAAAATGTTGAGGAAGAATAGTAATATGCGATCGATTATCGTTACTATCTAAATTAATCTTTTTTTGCCACTGTTTTAATAATGTCCAAAGCTTGACCAATCCTAGGGCAAATAAAGCAATACTGGTGATGAGAACCAGAATAAAATAATTAGGATGGATCAGTAAATTTAACTGTCCAGTTATCCAGTATTTAAATAGTAATGAACCCCAACCGATTAGGGCAATAATATCGATAAATTGGGGGGCGATTATTTTTAGACGTGATGAATTCATGGGAAAAACTATCTAGGGACTGACCTAAAATAAATAACTGTGAGCCAAGGTGAGTAAAAAAGTCATTTGCGCTGCTAAAGCAAAGAGATAAATTAACATTCTCGGTTTAAAAATAGACAACATTAAACCAATCCCTTTCAGGTCAATCATTGGACCAAACACTAGAAAAGCCAGCAGGGAACTACTGGTAAAACTAGATGCAAAGGAGAGAGCAAAAAAAGAATCAACTGTGGAACAAATCGAAACAATGACCGCTAACAGCATCATTGCCAAGATCGAAGTAATCGGATCCTGACCCAAATTAAGAATAAATTCCCGGGGAACAAACACCTGTAAACCAGCCGCTATAGCACTTCCTAAGATTAACACTCCTCCTAATTCCCGTAATTCCATCACCACGTTTTCCAGAAAAGTTAACCAGCGCCTTTTCATCGGGATAGCTTGCACTGCCGGTAGGACAGCAGTAGCGGCAAAACTTTCGTCTAAGCGCAAAGTTTTGCCGGAATTACCGATCAGAAAAGAACCGGATTGTAGTAGTAGTGGGATAGATTCTTTTTCCGGTGTTTGCGGTTGCCAATTGAGACTTTTTGCCAAAGAGGTTTGGAGGAGCGGTCGGGGATCTTTTTGGATACTAAAGATAATCCCGATAACCGTAGCGATGAACAAAGAAAAGATAACTCGATAGAAAACAATTTCCGGTTGATCGCGAAAAGCTACCCAAGTGGACCAGATAACAATCGGGTTAATTGTCGGCGCTGCTAAGAGAAAACTAACCGCTACTGCATTCGGCATTCCTTGCACAAGTAAACGTCGCGCCACTGGCACATTGCCACACTCGCAGACGGGGAACAAAAACCCAATACATCCCCCCACAAATGCTCCTAAAACAGCATTGCGAGGCATCAAGGCAACTAGGCGACGTTCATCGACAAATATTAAAAGAATACTAGAGAGAATCACCCCTAGCAGTAAGAAAGGCATCGCTTCCACCAACAGGCTCAGGAATAGGGTAAAGGCATTTTGTAGTTGACTCATCTATCCTCGCCTTGGCAATTAGAGGTTTAAGGGTAAAGACTTAGGAACCCTAGAAAAAGGTTCATCTATCAGTTATCAGTGACCAGTTATCAGTTATCAGTGACCAGTTATCCGTTATCCGTTACAGCCTTTCTCGTCAAGATGAAGTATAACTCAATTTGGTATTGACGACCAGCGACCGGCTCCCCAAAAGGAAAACTTCGTACCTCACCATTAAGATAACTGTTAGAGCAGATTTGAGTTTTCAGTCCACTGATTACTGTTTACTGATCACTGAACTAGAGGACTCGATTAAGCTTGCCGCTTTGATAACCTTCTAGATCGAGGGTGACATAGATAAAGCCTAATTTTTGCAGATCAGCGACTAATTCGCTTAAATTTGTCCGATTAATAAAGTCGGGAATTTCCGCTGCCGGTAATTCAATCCGTGCCGTATCGCCGCTCGATCGCACCCGTAATTGACGATAACCTAATTTTCGCAGATAAATCTCCGCCCGTCCGACTCTTTGCAATTTCTCCAGGCTAATTTCCTCCCCGTAGGGAAAACGGGAACTTAAACAGGGTTGCGCCGGTTTATCCCACCAAGGTAAATTTAAGTAACGGGATAGTTGACGAACTTCGCTTTTTGTGATAGCAATTTCCGCCAAAGGTGAACGAGCGCCGCGTTCCCTAGCTGCTTGAATCCCGGGACGATAATCCCTTAAATCATCAGCATTAACGCCATCGATGACGTAGGAATAACCACGAGCTAGAGCAAGGGGTTTAAGGGTGTCGTGTAGCTCACTTTTGCAGAAATAACAGCGATTAACGGGATTACTGGTGTAATTAGGGTTATTCATTTCCTCGGTTTCCACCAATTCATGTCGAATACCGATATAATCGGCCTGAGCGATCGCTTCTTCCAATTCTTCCGGCAGTAGGGAGGGGGAAACCGCCGTAATTGCCAATGCTTGACTCCCTAGCAAATCATAGGCCACTTTGGCCACTAGGGTACTATCCACGCCCCCAGAATAGGCAATCAGCGCTTTTTCGCTGGTTTGTAAGAGGTTTTGTAATTGTCCGAGTTTATCAAGTAATTGACTGTCCATGGCGGCGATTTTAGCAACTGGTTTAGGGAGACCGTTTTTCATTATATGCCGTGCCGTAATTAATCAGGGCTACCCCTCGATTAATAGACTAACTAAACGAGGTGATAAATTGTGATCGAAAAGTAATTTCATTAGTTAACTAAAATGGTTTGACGTTCACGCTCGGCGGCATAACTCAAACAGGCTAAAATATCCGCCTTGGTTAAGTAAGGAAAATCTTCTAAAATTTCCTCATAAGTCATTCCCGAAGCCAGATAGGAGAGAACATCATAAACAGTAATTCTCATTCCTCTAATACAAGGTTTTCCGCTCCTTTTTCCCGGTTCTATGGTAATAATATCTTTGTATGACATAATGTTGATTAACTGGTGATCAAATCTAAAATTGATGATAGCATTTCGGGACAACCCCTCTGTAGTTGCCCCTGCCAAGGATAATTTATCCCCGACGACGAAGGGAAGCGGCACCCAACGCACCAACAGCGATTAAACTCACTATACCACTAGGTTCGGGGGTTGAAACCGTTGGAGCAGGAGTGATATCCCCATTAAGAGCCACAAACCCACCCCCGGCAACATTAGCGGAGTTATTAGCATAGAACCAGATAGTGGAGGAGTCAGCATTCAGTCCATAGAGACGGAACTGCACCGGTCCGGTTTGGGGTGCTAAACTGCTTAGGTCAAAGCTGTAGGTATTAAAGCTAGTTGTTAAGTTCACTTGTGTCCCTAAATTATTGGTGAACCCATCAACACTAGAGCGCAAGACTAAATCTAGCCGCGTTTCATCCCGCCTCGCATTGAGTTGCAAGTCAGTAAAATCGACTTGAAAACCTGCACTAGGTTGTACGGCAAATTCGACATATTGGCCGGTATTAACAGTGCTATTTCCATTCCACCGATCCGGCGATGTACCAACAGTAGAACCCAAGACGAAATCTGGCTGAACCCGGCGATCTATCCCAGCAGTGTTTAACCCCGTGCTGGTTATATTCGCACCTACATTATCCGCCGCTTTGGGATAGGTTGCGGTAGCGGCATTAAATGAATTCCAACCGGCTACTATTGCCGCTTGAGCAGGAGCAACCCCGGCTAACCCCATCAGAGTCAAGGGGGTTAACATTGTCAGTAATTTTTTCATAGATTTGATGACAGTAATAAGACAAAATTATGATCATATTTAACGCTAGTTTTGCGCCAATACTCTGCAGCGGAGACTATCACAAAAAAAGGGGGGGGTCAAGGGTTATTTAATCATAATTTTTTATTGATTTTTATATTTAAGATAGTTTTGGATTATATAAATATTTTTGACTGGTTGCAAGGTTATAGCTGGCAACGCAGATAAGCGAGGTTCTACCTCTACTTATTTCTTTGACCGAAATGATCACCTTCGCTCCTAGGTTCCCCCGCAATAAATTGACCTGGTGCATCTTACATTTGCAGGAATACCGACAATCAGCAATTATACTAAATCCGTTGAGTATAGGCTACTTATAAAGGAGAGAACCTCATGCAAAAGGGGGAATAAATAATCAGTTTTTAATAACCAGATTTAGTATTAGCTTGTTGGCGAATTTTATCTTTAATATAGTCGGGAATAGGGCTAGGATTCATGCTTCTAATGGTGAAATTAATCCTCTTTTAACCGCTTCATTTAATCCTTGTGCCTTCTTTAACAAGTTTATTTGATAAATTTGCATCAATGACCAAAGTTCCCTATTTTCAAAGGTTGATAAATCCCCCTCTTGTTGTTGATTGAGCAACTCGCTTAATCTTTGATCCTGTTCTGATGCCATTTGTAATTGAGTTAATTTGATAATTTCTTCATCTGATAATGAATTTAGGGATGAGATTTTTTGGCCTTGATAATTGGGACTAATAGAAAAAGCGATCGCTTCTACTAATATATCATTAAGATCACGGTTAATTGAATGGGCTAAGGATTGAGCTAGATTAAAAATCTCATCAGGTAGGGTTAAAGTAATTGAAATGGCCATAAGCCTTTTTTATGTGGGGTTATAGAGATATTATGATTATACCTCAAATTTTTGTTACCCATAGGGATAAACTGGTTCAAAAGTAACAGAATAGCTTCTTTAAGCTTCTTTTATCAACCTCAGATTTCGAGGCAAGATTTACCGATAACTTAACTCACGGCAAGACTGATTAAATTTCGATATAAAATATATTGTCCTAAAGCTATTTCAAAATATCTCATAGGTGAGGGACTTAAAAAGCTTTTGATTTCCACAACAATTTTACGTCCATTTCTTTCAGCAGCCAAAGGTTTTTCTGCTGCTAAATCAGCAAAAATTCAACATCTTTATATTTAATTTTATAAGGATCAGCTAAAATAGTCCAACCGTCTTTAATTAAGGCATTTTTCACGGCTTCATGGTAAATATCTTTTGCTGGCATGGTTCTAAAAAAGTAATTTCATTAGTTATATTTAATTTTATTAACAATCCTAAGTCTGATAAAATCGGTGATCAAATCTAAATCAGTTATCGACTCTGGTTCAAAAGTAACAGAATAGCTCATTTAAGGTTCTATCCCATATATTTTATCCACCTCAGCTGCGGGAATAGTCGCTCTTCCTTGTAATCTTTTTTGTTGGATTTATAATAACTTTTCTTTAGCGGAAAAAACAGTTATAATTCTTTGACTGGCAGTAGGAGTTAGTATCCATAGTCTGGGAATATTTTCTGATAATAAGGGTAAGGGTTGTTGATGACGGTGAGCTTCTCTTTGTAATTGTTCCCGCACAGTAAACAGTTTAGATAAACAGGCAATAATGCCATCAATCGTGACCGGATTGCGATAGGGTTCCAATAAACAAGGGGTTTGAGCTAATTTGCCCAATAGGCCTAATTCGGGCGGTATTTCTGGGGAAGTCGGTCGAAAATACACATCGATTTCTTGAGTTTCTGCCGTCACATCAAGGCTAGTTTTCACGTCACCGGAAGAAGAGAGAAAGGTTTCGAGGTAGTCTTTCACTAAATTTATCCCAAAGAAAGCGAGTCAAGACCTAAGTTATTAAATCAATGATGATGATTATTTTATCATCTTCAAAGCTTATTTATTAGTTCAGCCAATTAATTAAGTCAGCTTGAGTCTCAAAGTCTAGTAATGCTTCTCCTAAGTCTTCTAATTTTTCTACTGAGAGTTTTTGAATAGTTTCGGTGATATGCGGGGGCAATTCACCAAAACGTCGCTTTAGTTGACGTAGCACTAACTTGGATGCTTCTTTTTGAAGTCCGATAGCTTCTCCTTGTTGAATCCCTTCGATTCTACCTTTTTGAAGTCCGATAGCTTCTCCTTGTTGAATAGCTTTTTCTCTATCTTGTTCGTATAAAGGGGCTAAACGCATGATAAATTTTCTCTCCTCCTGGGTTCTTTTGGGTAAGGCTTGCAAGTTCCTACTTAAATTGTATAATAATTTTAAGGAAGCTGATTTAAAGGGATGACTAGGAGACAAGGACTCTAATTCATCAATCGCTCTGCTTCTGGTTCCTCCTCTACCTAATAATCTTAACCAAAGGGTTTCAGGGGTTTCAGGTAATTGATGCAGGACAATAATGGCTGTGGTTAATGCTGGAGGTAAAAAATAAATTCCTTCTCCCCAATCTGGATGATTGAGAGCGGAAAAAGCAGTTATAATCCTCTGACTGGCCGTAGGAGTTATTATCCATAGTCTAGGGATATTTTCTGCTAATAAGGGTTGTTGATTGCGGTGAGCTTCTCTTTGTAATTGTTCCCGCACCGTCAACAGTTTAGATAAACAAGCGAGAATTCCCTCAATCGTGACCGGATTGCGATAGGGTTCCAATAGACAAGGGGTTTGAGCTAATCGGCCTAATAAACCTAATTCGGGCGGTATTTTGGGGGAAGTCGGTCGAAAATACACATCGATTTCTTGAGTTTCTGCCGTCACATCAAGGCTAGTTTTCACGTCACCGCAAGAAGCGAGAAAAGTTTCGAGGTAATCTTTACTAAATTTATCCCAAAGAAAGCGAGTCAAGGCTGAAGTGATTCAATCAATGATGATGGTTATTTTATCATCTTCAAAGCCTGATTAGGAAAATTGGCAGCATTGCAGCTTTAGTTACAGATTTTTCCTAGTTTTTGCGCTAGAAATGAAAAGTTAATCAGCAAAAAACGCGCTCGACGAATGAAACCGCAAATCATCGTCTGTGGATTAGGTCGCACGGGTTATAAAATCTTTTGTTTACTCAAACAACAATCTGCGGCAGTAGTAGCGATTAGCGATCGCCAAATGGTCTGCGAATACCAGTCTGATATTATTATCGGCGATCCCTGCTCTCCTAAAACTCTCCTGCAAGCTGGTCTCCCGGATGCAGAAACCCTAGTTTTGGCCATCGATAACGACGCACTCAATCTGGAAATTCTCACCCGCGCAAGGATAATTAACCCGAAAATTCGGATAGTTAACCGACTATTTAACGAAACTTTAGGAGAAAGACTCGATCAAACCCTCCCTGCTCACGTTAGCATGAGCGTTGCTTCCCTAGCAGCCCCGATCTTTTCCTTTGCTGCCCTTGGTAATAAAGCTATCGGTCAATTACAGCTATTCGATCGCCTTTGGCCAATTCAAGAGATAATTATCGAGGAAAATCATCCTTGGTGGGGATTACCCCTCTACGAACTTTGGGACGATCCGGCCCGGATGTTAATCTATTATCTCCCCGCTCACGACGAAATCGATCTGGTTTCAGCAGTTCTTTTAGGCAAAAAACTCGCAACTGGCGATCATCTCATTATCGGCAATAAACCGACAATTAAGGCAAAACAGCGTTTTAAACTGCAAAAGTGGCTGAGAAATCTACTCAATCTCCGTCCCTATCAGCACTATGTCCAACCGGTAATTCTTGTCACCCTTTCTCTCCTGGGGATGATTTCCCTTGCTACCATTACCTATCTCAGCGTTAATCAAAAAATTTCCCTCGTCGATTCCCTCTATTTTTCCGTCGGGATGATTACCGGTGCCGGAGGTAACGAAAAAGTGGCCGAATCTACCCCCGATAGTATCAAAATTTTTACCGTGGTCATGATGATTGTCGGTGCGGGGGTTATTGGTATCTGTTATGCTCTCCTCAACGATTTTATTCTCGGTAGTCGCTTTAAGCAGTTTTGGGATGCTACCCGCATTCCCGTCCGCAATCATCACATTATCTGTGGTTTAGGAGGTATCGGCACCCGCATTGTGCGACAATTGCACGACCAAGGCTGTGAAGTGGTGGTGATCGAATCGGACCCCAATAATCGATTTTTGCATTCCGTGCGCTCCTGGGGAATCCCCGTTATCATCGAGGATGCGCGTCTAGTGGCTACCCTAGAAACCGCTAATATTAACAACGCCGAATCTTTGATCGTGGTTACTTACGAGGATATGATTAATGTGGAGATTGCCCTCACTGCTAAAGCGATCGCTCCTAAAATTAATCTAGTTTTACGATGCTCTCAGGAACAATTCGGGCGATCGATTCAAGAGGTTTTTGATTTTGATACGGTATTATGTCCCCGGGATCTAGCTACCTATTCCTTCGCTGCGGCCGCTTTGGGCGGTAGAATTCTCGGTAATGGCATGACCGATGATCTCCTCTGGGTTGCTTTGGCTACATTAATCACACCTAATCATCCTTTTATGGGGCAAATTATCAAGGAAGCGGCGATGAATGCCGATTTTGTGCCACTTTACTTAGAAAAACAAGGTCAAACTATCCACGGTTGGCAATTACTAGAAATCACTCTCGATCAAGGTGATATTCTTTATCTAACTATGCCGGCTATGCGTTTACAACAGGTTTGGCAAAATACTTCCCTAACTATTCCCCAATCTTTCCCCGATTTAAAATGATTTCTGGTCTTAATTATCTGAGCAAAGCTAGTTATCGCTGTATCTTGAGTTTAGGCAGTGCCGGCAGTATTTTAAGTCTCGCTAGTGCCAGCAGCATTTTAAGTCTGGTTAGTATCGGCAGTATGCTCAGTATTGGCAGTGTCGGCAGTATTCTTAGTATTGGCAGTGTTGGCAGTATTCTCAGTGTCGGCAGTGTCGGCAGTATATTTGGCATTTTTCAATATCATTCTCTGCCTAACTATCCTGAGTAGTTTTAATGAACTAATTCTCACCGCTTCTTTGTCGATGGCGGTTTTTTGAGTTTAAACTGTGGGGCGATCGCTTTTTATCAAAATAGAATTAGAACGGCGATCGCAGTTTTTCTGAGGTGAGAAAAACTTTTTAAGAGCAAACTATCGTTAATTTGATTGTATGTACTATAATTGAGTCGTTAAATTTAAACAAAATACTATACTGTCCTCATCGAGGTTATTGTTGATGAAATCAGAGTATGATCTCGCTAATATGAAAAGTCGTCCTAATCCTTTTGCTCAACAACTCAAGCGGCAGGTCACTTTACCTTTAAGGATTGATGTCATTGATTTCTTTGAAAAAAAAGCAAAAGAAAAAGGAATTTCTTATCAGGAACTAATTGATTTATATCTTCAGGATTGTGTGACAAACGACCGAGAACTCACTTTTTAGCGATCGCTTTTTATGAAAACAAAATAGAAAAAGCGATCGCCTTGTGATCATCAGTTAATAAAACAATAAAGTTCGGGGTCAGGTATTCAGGTTTGCTAATTGTTCCTGAATATTAGCTTCAGTAGAGAGTTTTTCGGATTTTTCCCATAGATCCTTGAAGATACTTTTATCTGTCTCGACAACTCTTGTTTGATAGGAAATATAACCTGTTTCTGTTTGACCATTCATAATTCTTCTCGCTGTAAAAGAATTTCTTGGAACAGATAAGTTTTCGCTAATCAATAGGTTGGTATCATCCCAACAATAGCCTTCTTCAACATCTTTGGCTTTTTCCTGACAAATCCAAGCAACTTCTATGCCAGAGTTAAGTTGTTCCTGAATCACCTGTAAATGCTTTGGATTCCGAGCTTCAGGAAGAATAAAGACTCGTTGAATAGAAATCCCTCTTTTTATTAGTTCTTGGTTCACTTCCCAGAATTTTTGACCAAGGGGATTATCCCACCAGATGCAATCTGTCATGGAGTGAACAGCCAAGATTCGAGATTGACTTTTAGGATCAATGTGTTTGAGTAGTTGAGCAACCTTTTCTAAACGGGATTCGCCGCTAATTTCAATGTTAATTTCAGGCATAATTGTGTTAGTCAAAATTGTGCCATCAAGGAGGGTTAGATTATTTTCATCTAATTTAACATCGGTCAAGTTAGCTCCCGTTAGATTAGCTTTGCTCAAATTGGCATGACTCAAATCGGCTCCTGTTAAATCAGCATTAGTTAAATTACCCCCCGAAAGATTAGCCTGACTGAAGTTACATCCCATCAATTTTGCATCGGAAAGATTGGCCTCACCATCCATTAAATTGACTTGGCTGAAATTCAGTCCATGAAAATCTCGTCGGCCAATTTTGTACAAATATGTCAATTCTTTCGTGCTATGAATATCGGGGTGATATTCATCGGGTGCATAAACGGCAATCATCGCTTTGACGTAGGCGAAAAAATAAGCCTTGAGAATATTTTCATGGGTGTGGATGGTAATAACTTCTTTACCATCATACTCGACCGCCACCTTGACAGTTACGTCTCCTTGTTGACCTTTTTTTAAGTTGGCCAAATAGACAGATTTAAGGTCATGTTTAATTTCAACTAAATGAGCTATAGCCTCATTAAAAGCAGTAAAAAGTGCATCTACTGAACCTTTTTTAAAGGCTGATTCAGTGTAACGCTCTTGGGTTTTTGTATTACATAGAATAACTGTCGCAGCAGTTAAATTGTTATTAGCACAAAGAATTTCAAAGTTCTCAATTTTCCAGCCTTGAAAAAGCAAAAGATTATCTTCAAAGAATAAGTTTTGTTGAGGCTCGTTTTCTAAAAGCTGGTTGAGTTTTACTTTTTCATTTTCCATTGCCGCTTTACCGAGATTTTTGAGAGTTCTTTCGATAGAAGCTGGCGAGGTATCTTCCCCTAAAGACTGTAAGAATAGGGAAGGGGAACCCACAAAAGGATACCCACTGGCAATGAATTCTCGATCTCTGATGGTGATAATACCTGCTACGCTATACTTTCTGGCAATCTCAACTTGAATTGCCGTTTTTAAGTTAACGTTAGGATATTTTTCTAGGTCAATTTCTTTCAAGTCAACTTGACCGACGTTAATCTTACTCAGAAGTTCAATGATCGAACGATTGGCATATTCTTGAGATTTAAGATTTTTGATATTATGCCAAATTTTGATTAATCCTATTTCGCCAATGTAAGGATTAATTTTCCCCTCTAAAACAAGTCCCATAACCCTAGTAGCTTCCCTGTTAAGAGTCGTCTTATTTCGTAATAAAAACTCTTCAATCAGATCAGCATCAATTAAGACTTTCGGAGCTTGAGAATTGTTATCTTTTGATTGGAATACCTCTAAGTTATCCAGAAAAAAATCAATATTTATACTAGGATGATCAGTCACTTTACGCAAACTAAGCTTAATTTCGTACTGCACAAAATCATCAGATTCTTTTTCTAGATTATTTCTCAAATCCCAAAGTTTTTTAATCACTTGAGGCTCAGGATATTCTCCTAATTTTCTTATGATTTCAGCACGGATATCGCTATCCTGTTCCTTTTCTAGTTGAGCTAACAAACCATTAGTGACCGATGTTGGTATCTCGCACAATAACTCTGTGTTTTCCATTTTTAAATCAATCTCCTTGATTGGTGGTCTTCTCATCCGCACTAATTTTGTCTGACAGTAAAAGACTGCTCTGTTTGAGAATTTTCAGCGTAGCGTGTTGGCAAAACTCTCACTAATTCATCGTCATTAATGTCAAGAAGATAGCCCTTTTTAAAGAGAATCCTTCTTAGGGAAGTAATTCCCAGACGATCACTTTCATCTAAATCAAGATAAAGTTTAAGATGGGATCCTAGATTTTTGTTGAAATCTGCGTTTAGATTTTTGCCGCTGCTATGATTGAACATTTCAGCCAAATCATCGGCGGAATAAAGTCCTGTAGCCGCCAGATAGAAAAGAATTTCGTATTTTTCAGATAGGGGTTCGATTTCTGCCAATAAAGCTTCTAGTTTGGGTATATCCAAACCACAGTTTCTTGCCTGCTTTTGGGCATCACACAGTGATGGGGGCATTGACGAGAGCGTCTTCATGGCTGTATTACAGTTTCTTGCCTGCCTTTCGGCATCGGATAGGTTTTGGGGCATTTCGGATAGGTTTTGGGGCATTGACGAGAGCGTCTTCATGGCTGTATTTTCGAGCTAGTTAGCATATTTTGAAATGGAGTACCAACAATTATTGTTTAATGATAGCAACAATTATTGGTTTAAATGGGCAATATTTGTTGGTTTAAATGGGCAATATTTATTGGTTGATATCCTTACAGTAAGTGATTACTATTGTGGATACCATTGAAGAAAATAGAGCGATAGTAAAAAACAGTACAAAAAAGCTGGTCGAGTGTTGCCGCACTGCCCAGCCTGAATTAAATAAACGTTCTACCTATCGCTTCCCGTCTTTATTATCTCCACCCTGACGTTTTGCTAGTTCGTTGATGGTGTAGATAAAAACGTAGTCATAGGGATGAATCTTCCCGACAGCTACGCCGTAAGCAAGGGAGCTTAGGAGCATGACAGTGAGTAAGTTCTTCATATTGATTGACCTCCTGGCTTCTTGAGTCCACTTACTAAGGTTTTTAAGTCTCCTGGTGGGCTAATTGAGAGGGTTAATCCCGATGATGCGAAGCTAGGAGAGGGACAGTATCCTCGCGGGTGCTGGCCCTTTACTCATCATTATCATCCCCGCATAGTAGCCCATGAGGGTAGATTGAGTCAAACTAATAATGTTAGGGATTCCTGAC
Source organism: Microcystis sp. M20BS1 (assembly GCF_020245305.1). Taxonomy (NCBI): domain Bacteria; kingdom Bacillati; phylum Cyanobacteriota; class Cyanophyceae; order Chroococcales; family Microcystaceae; genus Microcystis; species Microcystis sp. M20BS1. The sequence continues at coordinate 63,655 of NZ_JADBUZ010000061.1, forward strand.
ACGAGGAGCAAAACACTACTAGGCAAAAACAAAGATCCTGATCAAATCAACTCCCACCTTAGCCATGAAAACACTTAGCCACAAAACAGAAGATTTGAGTATAGCCGATGTCTCATCCGATTACCCCGATCAATGGGTGGTCGTAGAGATCACTGGGTGCGACAAATATGGCTGGCCAGAGAAAGGTAAGGTTATTGGGTATTCAGACGACAAAAGTAAGCTGATACAAGAGACTAAACATTTGAAGGGAGACTTGTATTTGTTTTATACAGGTCTTGTTGACGGTGGTAGGGTTGCTTAAAAATGTTAGAATCCATACAAAAAACACAATCTCCTTTAGCTTTGGCCCCTGCGTTGGCAGCTGCCATTAAACGAGGCGAAGAAGCGAAGAAGCGGTTCCTATCTAAGCAAGGCGGAACCTTAACCAGCGCTGAGGTTTGTCGTGTTTTAGCCTGTAGTTCTTTGGAATTAGAAACTATGAGGCTCAATCATCGGGTCTTAGGTTTATCTGTCAACGAGGAATTAGTTTATCCCGCTTGGCAATTTGTTGATGGCAAAGTTTTGTCAGGTTTAGACCAAGTGTTAGCCGTTTTAAAAGAAGACGGTGCTTGGACACAAATGCTCTTTCTGCTCACGGGTGATATTCGTTTAGAGGGAGCAACCCCGCTAGAAAAACTCCAAAAGGGAGAAATCGATCCAGTGGTTTTGGCCGCTAAGTGCTACGGGAGTCATAGCGCAGCGTAATGGGTTTGCCTCCTTTTCCCCTCCCACCAGACGATTTTAGTCAGCGTCAATTGCCCGTCATTGAAACCCCAGGCCCCTGGCTAAGATTAAATAAAACCGGACACCTTTCTAGTCTTCATTTTGACCGCAGTGGTAGCGGTCGTTTCGATGGGCCAAATCAGGGCTATGGGCTTCTCTATGTGGGTGATGAGTACAGTACCTTTATTGAATGTTTTGGCCGAACATTTGACGGAGCCGTAACCGTTACAGCCCTAAGAAATAGAAATCTTTTTAGAATTAGAAGTGATCGCACTTTACTGTTGGCCGACTTAACGGGGCCGGCCCTTGTTCGCATAGGAATAGATGCCCGCATTTCTTCTGGTGATTATGAATATTGTCGGACTTGGGGGCAGGCAATTTGGGAACATCCCCAAGGAGTAGATGGGATTAGATACCGTTCTCGTCATGATGATAGTGTCTATTCCGTTGGGCTTTTTGATCGGGTTAGAAACCATTTGCAAGAAGACAACTTAGGTAATTTATACGATGATAATTCATCCTGTTTAAGTGAAATTTTGGAGCATTATGATTATGCTCTTCTTCAAGAATAAGTATATTTTTGCAATAGGTGCATCTCATTTTTGTCAATCTACCAATTGGGATTTTTACGGGGAAACTCTCTTTTAAAATCGGGCATTACTTCCGATTTTATCACTCAATCCAAGCCTTTGGGGGGTTCTACCCCCCAAACCCCCCGTTGGGGGCGTGGCGCCGCCCCCAAACCCCCCGCGCATTAGCTTTTCGGTGGGATGCTTACACGCGATTGTTCATATTTTTGTACCAATTTAAGAGTCACTGATAAGTGCTGATTGTCGGTATTTCTGCAAATGTGAGATGCACCCTTTGCAATCAGACGCAATCTCCCCTATTCAGAACGGCCAAGTGTTAGGGAATTTTCTGTTAAGTTAATAGCAGCCCACTCGTCGCAAAACTTCAGTGATCAGTAATCAGTGATCAGTAATCACTGATTACTGATCACTGATCCTCTTGCCCTATTTTGGTAAAATCAACTATAATGGGGAGAAGTTAATCTTTGCCAAGCTTGAGCAGAGTTAAACTAATCCCTCAGTGAGCAAGCAATTGAACCCTATGCTTAAAATTGCCCTTTTTGGAACCAGTGCCGATCCTCCTACTGCCGGTCATCAAGCCATACTAAAATGGTTATCGGAACAGTACGATATTGTTGCGGTTTGGGCTGCCGATAATCCCTTTAAAAATCATCAAACCAGTCTCGAACATCGTCTGAGGATGTTAAATTTGCTCATCCGGGATATTCAACCCCCAAGAGATAATATACAACTGCGACGAGAATTAAGCGATCGACGTAGCTTAATTAGTGTGGAAAAAGCGCAAGCAATTTGGGGAGAACAGGAGGAATATACCCTAGTCATCGGTTCCGATTTAGCTGGACAAATTAGGCACTGGTATCGTAGCCAAGAATTACTAGAAAAAGTCAAAATTCTTGTGATTCCCCGTCCAGGTTATCCTATTAACCAAGATGATATTGAACAACTGCAAACATTAGGGGGTGATTGTCTGATTGCCGATGTCTTTGCTCCGGCTGTATCCTCAACAGATTATCGAGAAAAAGGCGATAAACAGGCTGTTCCTGCACCGATTAAAGATTATATCGAAGGTCAAAAACTTTACGCATGAAACCGTCAAACACCCTAGCTAATAAATCTCTAGCTGATTTTAAAGTGGGAGTTGATAACGTGATCTTTTCCGTTGATACCCAATTAAATCGGCTGCTGGTGCTTCTGATTAAACGACGGGAAGAACCTTTTAGTAATTACTGGAGTTTACCCGGGACTTTAGTGAGAAATGGGGAATCACTGGAAACGGCAGCCTATCGAATTTTAGCCGAGAAAATTAGCGTCAATAATCTCTATCTGGAACAGTTATATACTTTTGGCAGTCCAGAGGGAGATTCCCCGGCAGCGGCCGAGAGTTTTGGGAAACGTTATCTATCGGTGAGTTACTTCGCTTTAGTGCGGTTTGAAGAAGCAAAGTTAATCACTGAACGGGATTATAATATCACTTGGTATATGATTGATAAAGTGCCAGATTTAGCCTTTAATCACGGTCAAATTTTGGAATATGGCTGGCAAAGATTACGCAATAAAGTAGAATATAGTCCCGTCGCTTTTGAGGTTTTACCAGAATTATTTACTTTAAATGATCTTTATCAATTTTATGAGACAATTTTAGGTAAAAATTTTAGTGATTATTCTAACTTTAGAAATCGGCTATTGAAATTAGGATTTCTCAAGGATATGGGTTTAAAAGTCTCTCGTGGTGCCGGTCGTCCTGCTAGTTTATATCGCTTTGATGAAAAAGCTTTTGCTCCCTTTAAAGAGCAACCGTTAGTTTTTGTTTAAATAGGAAAAAATATGAGAATTGCTATCGCTCAATTAAATCCCATTGTTGGAGATATCGAAGGAAATGCCCAAAGAATTTTAGAGGCCGCTCAAACGGCATTTAATCAGGGAGCAGAATTACTTTTAACCCCGGAATTATCCCTCTGTGGTTATCCTCCCAGAGACTTATTATTAAATCTGGGTTTTGTGGAGAAAATGTCTCGACAATTGCAATTATTGTCCCAACAATTACCAGAAAAGTTAGCCGTCTTAGTCGGTTTTGTCGAAAAAAATCCCTCGGCAACGGTCAGAGGAGAAAAGCCGTTATTTAATAGCATAGCTTTGCTAAAAAGTCAAGAAATTAAACAAATTTTTACTAAACGTTTATTGCCTACCTACGATGTTTTTGATGAGGATCGTTACTTTGCTTCTGGGAAAGAAAGTCAATATTTTCAACTAACAGAAAATAATGTAAAAATTGGGGTAACTATCTGTGAAGATGTTTGGAATGATGAACAATTTTGGGGTCAACGTCAATACGCGGTTAATCCCATCGCCGATTTAGCTAATTTGGGAGTGGATTTAATCGTTAATCTTTCCGCTTCTCCCTACAGTGTCGGTAAGCAAAAATTGCGAGAATCTTTATTATCCCATAGTGCCACTAGATATAATTTACCTATAGTTTATGTCAATCAAGTGGGAGGTAATGATGATTTAATTTTTGATGGTGACAGCGTGGCTTTTAACCGACAAGGAGAAGTGATTTATCGCGCCCAAGCATTTACTTCTAGCCTAGAGTTGATCGAGTTTAATCAGGATTTGTTACCCGCAGTTATTCATCCTTTACCTGTCGATGAAGATGAGGAAATTTATCGAGCTTTAGTCTTAGGAGTGCGAGATTATGTGCAGAAATGCGGTTTTAAACGGGTAATTTTCGGCTTGAGTGGTGGCATTGATTCCAGTTTGGTTGCCGCTATTGCCAGCGACGCATTAGGTAAAGAAAATGTTCTCGCTGTGATGATGCCTTCTCCCTATAGTTCCGACCATTCCATTAGCGATGCAGTGGCTTTAGTTAATAATTTAGGTATCAAAAGTGAGAAGTTAGCAATTAAAGAAATTATGACTGCTTATGATCAACTTTTAGAGCGGCTTTTCGCTGGGACTGATTTCGGTATTGCTGAAGAAAATCTTCAGTCACGCATTCGCGGTAATTTATTAATGGCCCTCTCTAATAAATTCGGTCATTTACTATTATCCACTGGCAATAAATCAGAAATGGCGGTGGGATATTGCACCCTTTACGGTGATATGAATGGTGGTTTAGCAGTGATTGCTGATGTGCCGAAAACCCGTGTTTATTCCCTCTGTCGCTGGTTAAATCGGCACGGGGAAATTCTTCCCCTCAATGTGATTAATAAAGCTCCTAGTGCTGAATTAAAACCCAATCAGAAGGATCAAGATTCTTTACCTCCCTACGAGATTTTAGATGCTATTTTAGCACTATTAATCGATCGCCATCAATCCGCCGAACAAATTATCGCCGCCGGCTTTGAGGCTGAAATTGTGCAGAAAGTGATTAAATTAGTTAAAAATGCCGAATTTAAGCGCAAACAAGCCCCTCCTGGTCTAAAAATTAGCGATCGCGCTTTTGGCACTGGTTGGCGAATGCCTATCGCTAGTCGTTGGGGTTAGGGGGGTTATCAGTTATCAGTTATCAGTTATCAGTTATCAGTTATCAGTTATCAGTTATTAGTTATTAGTTATTAGTTATTAGTTATTAGTTATTAGTTATTAGTTATTAGTTATTAGTTATTAGTTAAGTATCTAAGCAAAATTAATTAAACATTTCGATAAAGCTTTTGCCTTTTGCCTCCTGCCTTTTGCCTATCCTAACCAATAAATTAATTTTGCACAACTACTTATAAGATGTGAGTTATCAGTTATCATTGATTAGTGATTGGTCACTGATTACTGATTACTGATTACTGATCACTGTTTACTGATTACTGTTCACTGAAAGGGGTATTCGTGAGAGAGGAAGGGTAAGGGGATTAATTCTCCTGTTGCCTCGCCGATTTGTACTTTTAAACCCTCTCCTCCCGCTTTTGTTTTCACATAACCCAAGCCAAAATCCTCCAGCACACTGGTGAGTAAACCGACTTTTTGCGCTTCTAAAATAATCGGGGTATTGCTGGGGACGGGTTGGCTGAGTTTTATGCCCCAAAGTCTTTGTTTTACGCCTTTATAGGTGTTGAGACGGGCGATAGTTTCTTGACCAATATAACAGCCCTTATCAAAGACAATCGCTCGCCATAAACCGGCCTCTAAAGGGTTATAGTCTTCGGTTAATTCTCGATCGACTGCCGGTCGGCCCTGATGGATTCTCAGGTATTCCCACACCTGCTCATCTGCGGGAGTAACGCCATTTTTTATTAAATTTTCCCAGAGGAGACCGGCTTCGGCGGCGGCAACGATTAAAGTATATCCGGGCAGATCTAAGCCGGTACCGACGGCCACTCTCAGGGGGGGGTCAGAAAGGAGATAATGACTATGCTGCACCCCCGTTAAAATCTGCTCTGGAATGGCGATTTTTTGCAGGTATTGCCCGCTTTTAGCACCGATTAGGGTGACAATGGCAAAATTATCGGTTAAGTCGCTAATTTCCACTTTATCGAAGGGGAAAATATAGCGATCGATCAATTCCAGTAAAAATTGACGACGTTGGGGAGAAACGAGGATGAGGAGGGAGTCATCGCCAGAGTAAACTGTGACAAAATCGAGAGTACGACCGGTAGAGTTAAGGAAAATTGTCTCACAACCCTGACCCGGTTTCAGGCGATCGATAGCGTTACTGGTTTGATTGTGGAGAAAACGCAGTCGGTCCTGGCCTTTTAATTCTAATAAACCCCAATCGGAGCGATCGATTAAAATTGTTTGGGATGCTAAATTTTGGGGATCATTGTGGTAATCTTTCAGAAAATTAGCGGCATACTCTGCCTTGATCGTTTCTAAATCTGCTTTCATTGGGGTAAATTAGCGAATAATTGCTTAATAATGCGCTCGGTTTTTGTTTCCAAACTCTGCCAATCTAGTTCACCGGTGGGGTCGAGGAGACTGGTATCGATGGTGACGCTCTCTCCCTCATCGGTGGGATAATCGAGAAAACAGACTTGAAAACAAAGTTCCCAAATATTTACAGTAACGGAGCGATCGAGATAAGTCAAACAGAGCAGATAACTGGGATAGGGATCTTGAATTTCTGTATAAGTTCCTTTCCAGAGGGAATTTTCTAACTGTTTACGCAGATTATCCAGCACCCGAATAAATGCCGGCTGCATTAATAATTGTGCCTGTTCCCAAGCGGTAATATCTTTAAATTTTGGATTCATCTTATCAGTTATCAGTTATCAGTTATCAGTTTACTGTTTACTGATAACTGATAACTGATTTAGGCTGTTACTAGGGTTGCTTCCTTAGCTGCCATCATTTTCATCAGGTCTAACATCCGGCAGGAGTAACCCCATTCGTTATCGTACCAAGAGACGACCTTAAAGAAATTGGCATTAAGTTGAATGCCAGCTTTAGCATCAAAGATACTGGAATGGGGGTCGGTGATAAAGTCACTCGATACCACTTCCTCATCGGTATAACCGAGGATACCTTTCATCGGTCCTTCGCTGGCGGCTTTCATAGCGGCGCAGATTTCCTCGTAACTGGTGGCTTTTTCGGTTTTAAAGGTTAAATCCACCGCCGAAACGTTGGGAGTTGGCACACGGAAGGCCATACCGGTTAATTTGCCTTTTAGGGAAGGAATAACTAGGGTTACTGCTTTGGCTGCTCCCGTGGAGGAGGGGATAATATTTTGACCAGCGCCGCGACCACCGCGCCAATCTTTTTTCGATGGACCATCCACGGTGGGTTGAGTGGCGGTCATCGAGTGTACCGTGGTCATTAATCCTTCCGCTAGTCCGAAGTTATCGTTAATAACTTTGGTGATCGGGGCTAAACAATTGGTGGTACAACTAGCGTTAGAGACGATCAGATCCTTAGCGGGATCGTACTCATTATCGTTAACTCCTAGTACAATAGTACGAATCTTGTCGGGGTCTTTGGTGGGTGCGGAGATAACCACCCGTTTGGCCCCAGCTTCCAGGTGTTTTCCGGCCCCTTCGGCGGTGGTAAATAAACCGGTGGACTCGACCACATAATCGGCCCCGGTTGCACCCCAAGGCAGTTGAGCGGGGTCTTTAATCGAGTAACAGGGGATAAACTTACCATCGACGACGATGCCATCTTCTTTTGCTTCCACCGTACCCTGAAAACGTCCGTGGGTGGAGTCGTATTTGAGCAGATAGGCAATATTATCGGGGGGGACGAGATCATTGATACCAACAAACTCGAAATCAGGATTTTGGATACCCGCCCTAAAAACGAGGCGACCGATACGACCGAATCCGTTGATGGCGACTCTTACTTTTGTCATGAAAAAAACTCCTTTGCAGCTGCGATAAGCTTAGGCACGATCAAGAAACAATAATTTGAGAATTGATTGGCCTCTAGAGAATCACTATATATGCTAATCAGCTTTTGTTGCTCGCTAGATGAAGTATAGAAAGATTTTAAGTTTCAGTGCTTCAAAAGCTATCCTAGTAGTCCTCACCACTGGCATCGAGAAGGCCTAATTAGGCTCTTCCCGACAAACTAGGGTGTAACCCTATAGTATTTTGGGAAAAGCTGACATTAAAAAATAATTAAAATTTTTCTGAGAATTATTGATACCTAAGTTAAGAAGATATTAATATGCCTTTAAAAGCCATTTAAAAACCCCGCCCGACTGACATAAATTCCCCTAGCCGGATTGGCAAAATATAGCTTATTTTAATAGTTTTTTACGCTCCGAAAGGTTAGACTCTTGATTACAGTTTGAAAACTGACCGAGGGTTAACCCTCTCGATAATCTGGAGAAATTGTCTATCAACTCTCTTAATCTCATCCTTCATAGATATCGGAGAAATATTCATGGTATCCGCACCAGAAAGACCCTTAACAGAGCAAAATCCCCTTTCTCAAGACGAACTCTATAAAACCCATGCCTATTGGCGCGCTTGTAACTATTTAGCTGTAGGTATGATTTATCTGCGCGATAATCCCCTGCTCAAAGAACATCTTAAACCCGAACACGTTAAGTATCGCTTACTTGGTCACTGGGGAGCGAGTCCGGCCTTAAGTTTTACCTACGTTCACCTCAACCGTTTAATCAAAAAATACGACCTCGATATGATTTTTATGGCAGGTCCCGGCCATGGGGCGCCGGGGGTACTCGGTCCGGTTTATCTAGAAGGAACCTATTCGGAAATTTACCCCGATAAAAGTGAAGACGAGGAAGGATTACAAAAATTCTTTAAACAATTTTCTTTTCCCGGTCACATCGGTAGTCACGTCACCCCCGAAACCCCCGGTTCTATCCATGAGGGCGGTGAACTGGGTTATAGTGTTTCCCATGCCTACGGTTCTGTTTTTGACAATCCCGACCTAATTACGGCCGTGGTGGTGGGTGATGGGGAAGCAGAAACCGGCCCCCTTGCCACCGCATGGCACTCGAATAAATTCCTTAACCCGATTCGCGATGGTGCGGTACTGCCAATTTTAAACTTAAACGGTTATAAAATCGCTAATCCCACCATTCTCTCCCGTATTTCGACCCACGAGTTAGAAAGTCTCTTTGTTGGTTACGGTTACACTCCCTACATCGTCGAATGTAAGGAGGATGAAGACCTCATGCACTGCCATCAAAAAATGGCCGCTACCCTAGAACACTGTATCAATCAGATTCGCTCCTATCAACAGGAAGCTCGCAGCACGGGAGTGGCTAAACGTTACCCCTGGCCGATGATTATCCTGCGGTCCCCCAAGGGTTGGACGGGTCCGAAAAACGTTGATGGTCATAAAGTAGAAGGATTCTGGCGCGCTCACCAAGTCCCCATGGGTGCCATGCACGAAAACCCCGACCACTTGAGAAAATTAGAGGAGTGGATGAAAAGCTATAACCCGGAGGAATTATTTGACTATGCCACGGGTCAATTTAAGCCGGAATTTAAAGAACTCGCTCCTATTGGTCATCGTCGCATGAGTGCTAATCCGCACGCTAATGGCGGATTGCTGCGTAAAGACCTAAAAATGCCCGATTTTCGTCAATATGCCGTAGATGTCACCCACCCGGGCCAAGTGGAAGCGGAAAACACGGGAGTGATGGGGGTATTTTTGCGGGATGTAATGCGAAATAATATGACTAATTTTCGCGTTTTTGGTCCCGATGAAACTGCTTCTAATCGTTTAGCGGCTCTCTATGAAGTGACTAAAAAAGCTTGGTTAGCTGATACCTATCCGGAGGATTTAGATGGTAGCCAATTATCTGCCGATGGTCGGGTGATGGAGATGCTGAGTGAACATACTTTAGTCGGTTGGTTAGAGGGTTATTTATTATCCGGTCGTCACGGTTTATTTCACTCCTACGAGGCTTTTGCCCACGTTATCGATTCCATGTTCAACCAACACGCTAAATGGCTCGATATCTGCAAAAATCATGTACCTTGGCGTGCTTCTGTTTCCTCTTGGAATCTGTTATTATCCTCGGTGGTTTGGCGGCAGGATCACAATGGTTTTAGTCACCAAGACCCCGGTTTTATCGATTTAGTAACCAATAAAAGTGCCGACGTGGTGCGGGTTTATCTTCCCCCCGATGGTAACTGTTTATTAAGTGTGGCTAATCACTGTCTCAAGAGCAAGGATTACACTAATATTATCGTTGCTGATAAACAGAAACACCTGCAATACTTGACCATTGAAGAAGCAATTAAACACTGCACCAAAGGTATCGGTATTTGGGATTGGGCAAGTAACGATGATGATGGAGTAAATCCCGATGAACCGGATGTAATTATGGCTTGCTGTGGGGATATTATTACTAAAGAATCCCTAGCGGCAACGGCAATTCTGCGGGAGGAATTCCCTTACTTAAAAGTTCGCTTTATCAACGTGGTTGATCTGTTTAAATTACAGTCGGAAAGTGAACACCCTCACGGTTTATCAGAACGGGATTTTGATAGTTTATTTACCACTGATAAGCCAATTATCTTTAATTTCCACGGTTATCCTTGGCTGATTCATAAACTTACCTACCGTCGCAGTAATCAAGAACGTATTCATGTGCGCGGTTACAAAGAAGAAGGGAATATTAATACTCCCCTAGAATTAGCGATTCGTAACCAAGTTGATCGTTTTCATCTAGTAATTGATGTGATTGATCGCGTGCCAAAATTAGGTTCTGCTGCCGGTCATGTGAAAGAACGAATGAAAAATGCCATTATCGATAATCTCGATTATGCTTTTACCAATGGCATCGATAAGGACGAGATTACTAACTGGAAATGGCCCTATTAATTAGGCTAGAAAGTGGTTTAGGTGATGATAATTTATTAGTTTATCGATAAATTTCATCTTCCTATTCCACCTAAATAAAATATTATTTGAGTTTAATTATGGTGCAATTAATAGAGTTTGTATATAGCGGTTTTCACAGAAGTGAGTCCCGATTGAAACACTGAAATGCCTATCTATCAAGGGATTTACCATAGCAATTCAGTTTGAGATGTCAATACGGAGAATGAGTAAGTCTAACTCATACCAATTCTCCAAAATCTGACTAAAAAAATTTTCATCCCCCCAGCATCTCCATCCCTGTTAAAAAAAGGGAAAAAGGGGGACTTAAATTCGATGATTTGATCTGTAATTTCTCTGGGCAAAAATTGCTATTAACTACCCGGAGGGGGAATTACAGGAATTTCGATACCGTCCGGCGCTAAGGGGGGAGGTGTGGGGGTTAGTTCTGGCTGATAAACAGGTTCAGGCGTACTAACTAAGGGGAGATTGTCCACCACGGGAAGACGGGGAGTAATGGGTTGCGAAAACATTGCTTGAATTGCCGCTTTTCTGGTTTCTGGAGGTTCCAAAGCTTGCTGCCAGAGACTTTCATAAAAGAAGAAAATCACCCCTAAACCCCGTTGACGAGCAGCCAATACCTTTTCTTCAATCAAGGGTAGGGCAATCGGTCGATTGCGTAAACCGGTTAAAACCCCCACACCGGTGGGGATAGTTTGCTGGGTTTCTTGAATTTCGGGACGCTCTAATTGTTTGAGAAAACTGGGCAGATCGGGACGATAAACCTGTACGATTAACTCATCGACTAATCCTTGCCGCACCCAACCGAGCCAATCCTGTAAATGACCATTATAGGCGAATTCGTAGGGATTAGGGGCGATCGAAAGCAGTATATTCGGTTTAATTGCCTGAATTGATTCTTTGAGATTAGCCAGAAAAGCGGTGATTTTATCGGCCCGCCATTTTGTCCATTCGGGATCCCGGGGGTTAGCCGGAGGTGTTTTTTCGGTTTCCTGTTGATAAAGAGCGATAGTATAGGGATCATAGCCGAATTCATTCGGTAAACTCAGATGATCGTCGAATTGGATGCCGTTAATATCGTATTGTCCCACCACTTCCAAGACTAACTCCCGCAGAAAATTCTGCACCTCGGGACGGAAAGGATTCAACCACACCACCTCACCGGCTGCCCCCACCCAAGTGGTCCCCCCGTCGCGTTTTTGGGTTAACCAGTTCTGATGTTTTAAGGCTAATTCTGAGGTGGGAGGGGCCATAAATCCGAATTCAAACCAAGGAATGACCAATAATCCCCTGCCACGGGTTTGTTCCACCAATTCTGCCAAGATATCTTGTCCCTGCGCTCCCGTAGGCACAAAAGGCTGTATTCCTTCCCGTTTCGCGATCGCGCTAGGATAGAGAGCATAACCGGAATTCCAGACCACGGGATAGATAGCATTAAAATTAAGATTAACTAATTGCTCGATCGCCTGTTGTCGTTTATCCCTGTCCATCAGCATCGCAGTATCGTTGGTGGTAATCCAAACACCGCGAATATCAGGATCTCGACTTTGAGAGAAAGCGGTAGAAAAATAGCCTAAGAATACGACTATCAGAAAAGATGCTAAGAATAGTAGTATAGGGAACTTTTTAAGAATTTGCCGCCAAACGCTAGTCGGAATTAGAAAAGTCATTTCTTTAGGGTGAGAATTAACGGTTTTAACTGGTTATAATAACAGCTTTGCTCAACTCTTTGAGGCTAGATTGACCCGAAATATATATTTACCTATTTCTTCACTCGCGACAATTGGCCTTGAGGATAGAAATAATCAAGACGAATATCGAATTGATCTATGGCCACTAATAACCGATTGGAAGGACGAAAAAGAAATAAGTTGGCCTGGGGAATTTCTAGAACTTCTTTTAACTTATCGGTATCGGGGTTAGTGGTAGTCAGGAAGTATTGTACATCAGCATTAAGACGATAATTAAGGGAAAGCAAATCACCTAAGTTAGTCCAGTCATTACCTTCGTCGCTGATAATAATGGCATTGGGTACAGCATTAATTTTTCTGGCAACTTCGCCATTCCAATAACTAGGAACTTTTGCCCAACTGGTTTCGGAAAGAGCATTATTAAAGTTCGATACTATACTAGCAGTTAACAAAAAAGTCAAGATAATTTTACCTGAAAATTTACCTTGATTAAGCAATTGTGACAAGAAAAAAGCTACAGTTATATAGATAGTGGGAAAGGAGGCAATTAGATAACGGGTGACAGTTGATCTAGTGGTGGTCAAAATTAGATCGGGAATGACTAAAGCTAGGAAAGGTACTAGGGTTGAGGTAATCAGAAAAGTAAAAACTATCGGGTTATTGTAGCGATAAACTCGCTCAAAAGCATAGATAATTAAGATTAAAAAAATCATTCTATATATATAGGTGAAGATGTTATTAAAACCAAAATCGCTATCGCTAAATAGAGAAGTAAAAGTTAAGAGCCATAATTTACCGAACAATCCCCAATCGAGATAGTTAACGGCAGCCCAACTGGTGGAGTTAAATGCCCTTTGAGAGTTAGTTAAAAAAACCTGTAACCAGGGTATATATAAAATCATCATCGTTAACCCAGATAACAGGAAAAATATCAAGTTATTTTTTCGCTCTGGTTTCATAACAAGATACCAAATTATCAAGGCTGCTTGAGCAAATAAGTTGAGAATAAAAAAGAGATGGGTGTAGAGTCCGAGAGTATTAGATAAGGTGTATAAAGACCAATTAACAAGAGTTCTTTTTTTGAGGCATTTTAACAGCATTAATTGACTGATTATCGTTAACAAAACTAAAAGACTATACTGGCGAGACATTTGAGCAAATATTATATCAACTGGAGAGAGTGCCAAGAAAATTACTGCTAAAATTGCCGTTAACTTTGATGTAAATAATTCTAGGGATAGATAGTAAATAAATGGCAGAGAGAGAAGACTAAAAACAATCGCTAAACTGCGGGAAGAAACGGGAGAAAAACCGAATATTTTTTCCCAATAGCGAGAGATCATAAAGTATAAAGGTGGGTGTTGAGGGTCTTCTTTAGCGAGAGATTGAATCGTATCAAAAACATTGCTTTCGGGTTTCAGTTGTTGAAATTTTCCTAATTCTGTGGTAGATAAAAGACGGTTTTGAAAGATAGTATCAGCGATTTCCTTTGCTTGATAACCAGTGGTTCTAATGGTGGTGTAGGATTCATCATGCCAATAGATTTTTTTATCGATATTTGCCCAACGAAAAACGACACCGAGAGTTAGGATAATTACCAAAAGTATTAAGAGCCAATTGGTCTTTGTATAATTAATATTTGCTTTCATTTTAATAATTAGAGCGACTTTGTTTAAGATTGAGAAACTTGGTAAATTCTGGTTGAAAAAGTAGCTTAATTGTGCCAGTGGGACCGTTACGGTGTTTAGTAATAATTACTTCGGCCACACCTCGATCGGGACTATCGGGGTTATAATATTCATCTCGGTATAACATCATAATTAAATCCGCATCCTGTTCGATCGATCCCGACTCGCGTAAATCGGACATCATCGGTCTTTTATTATTGCGAGATTCCACAGCACGACTTAACTGAGAAAGAGCAATTACTGGAGCATGAATTTCTCTGGCTAAACCCTTAAGACTGCGGGTAATTTTAGAAATTTCCTGAACGCGATTATCACCTCCCCCTTCCATTAATTGCAGATAATCGATTAAAACTAATCCCATTTGTCCTTTTTTTTCTGCCTGTAAACGCCGCACTTGGGAACGCATTTGAATCACACTTAAATTGGCACTGTCATCGATATATATGGGCAAATTTAATAACTTTTCTAGTCCCCCAAGAACCTTCTCTAAATCATTTTGTCCCAAACGGCCCGATCGAATCCGATTACTTTCGATTTTAGCCTCATTCGATAACAAACGTTGGGCTAATTGTTCCTTAGACATCTCCAAACTAAAGACAGCCACAGGTAAATTCTGTTGAGCGATATTATAAGCAATATTAAGAGCAAAAGAAGTTTTTCCCATGGAAGGCCTCCCCGCGATAATAATTAAATCCGAGGGTTGTAAACCACTGGTCATCGCATCGAGATCATAAAATTGAGTTTCGATACCGGGTAGAGTGGTGGTCTCCTGCATCTTCTCAATTTCGTTAAAAGTTTCAATTAAAGTATCCCCCAGAAAAATTAAACCCTCCTGGGGTCGTTTTTGGGTGAGACGAAAAATCTTTTGTTCCGATTCATCGAAAACATTTTCTAATTCTAGCGTCGTATCCCTGGCTAACTCAATAATTTCTCCCCCCGTGGAAATTAACTGACGACGCATATATTTATCCATCACTAATTCAGCATAGCGATCGATGTTGGCAGCCGAGACAGTGCGCTCAATTAATTGTAACAATCGCGGCATTCCCCCGATTTCTTCCAGCAGATGATTATCCTGTAACCAACTGCTAACCGTCATTAAATCCGTCGGTTTTCCCTTCCCTTGTAAAGCAAGCGCCGCACGATAAATATCTTGATGGGTTTTTACATAGAAAGCTTCTGGAATTAAAAAATCACTGATTCTACCTAACGCTTTTGGATCTAGTAAAATACCACCTAAGATAGATTCTTCCGCTTCAATATTTTGGGGGGGGAGGGATTGATCGCTAATCATTGTCAATGCTGACTGTGCTTTATCATTAATTATAGTCATTCACCCTAATTAAATACAAATGTTCAGGTTAATGATAGGATTCAGTATTCAGGAGTTAGGAGATTGTTTTTATTTATTCTCCCCACATCCCCACATCCCCACACCCCACACCCCACACCCCACACCCCTTTTAAACAGGATTTAGTATGACTTTAATTGACTCCTCGGCGCTCTCCCCGGCCGTCTATTTTATTGGTGCGGGCCCCGGAGATCCGGAATTATTGACGGTAAAAGCCTATAAAATTCTCCAAAAAGCCGATGTTATCGTCTTTGCTGATTCCCTCGTCCCCAAACAGATTCTTGAGGACACTCCTAAAGATGCCGAGTTAATTCCCACCAGTAGCATCACCCTAGAAGAAATTATCCCTTTAATGATCGATCGCGTGCGTCGGGGTTTAGCGGTGGTGCGACTGCAATCGGGGGATTTAAGTCTCTATAGTGCCATCCAAGAACAAATTGAGCTTTTGACAGCAGCAGATATACCCTTTCAGCTAATCCCCGGAATTAGTGCCTTTCAAGGATTAGCGGCTAAATTGGCCCTAGAATTAACGATTCCGGAATTAGTCCAGACAATTATTCTAACCCGGGTGGAAGGAAAAGCCTCTCCCATGCCAGAAAGTGAAGAATTAGCCTCTTTAGCCGCTCATAAAGCCAGTTTATGCCTATATTTAGCCGCCCGTCATGTTGACAAAGCCCAGGAAAAACTCCTAAGATACTATCCGGCAGAGCAACGGGTGGCCGTTTGTTTCCGTCTCGGTTGGCCCGACGAAAAAATCTGGGTTGTCCCCCTGTCAGAGATGGCCCAACTAACCCATCGGGAAAATTTAACTAGAACTACCCTTTATCTAATTAGTCCCGCTTTAAACCAGATTACAGGAACTCGATCGCAACTTTATCACCCGCAACATTCCCATCTTTTCCGTCCTCATCCTTAGGTATTTTCTGGGAAGTCTATCGAAAGAAACACTGGGTTTCTACCTAAAGATAGATTTAAAGAGCGGCGATTTTGTTTAAAATCGCAGTGGGAGGTAGGGCAATTTTAAAAACGTTTAAAATTCCTCTAACAATCCATGCACAGCTGCCCGATTTGTTCGGGAATTACCCTTCGTCACCTTGTAGCTAGTCGTGCCTACTGGTATTGTCCTCACTGTCGTCAGGAGGTTCCTAACTTCCTTGATTGCTCCATTCCGGCTCTCTTGGGTTTGGTGGGTAAAATGTATTCTAAGATACATTCTTCCTAGCGAGGGGGTGGAACGAACCACAAAGACACAAAGGACACAAAGACTGATCAATCCTATGTAAGTTAAACTTATCACACAGAACCTAGAAGAGCCCCATTCCTCGCAGGGTAGATCGAGTTAGAGCGGAAAAAACAGTCTAGATTTTTAAGTTGGTAGATGGCAATAATATCTGTGGGATGGGTTAATTTTTAACCCACCCCACTTTACCTGTCTAGGGTTCTCTGAATAAATCTAAAAACCTTGTTGGATAATATCTTTAGACTTTTTTGAAATCAAAAAGTACCTGCGATGGGAGTGATCGGGGGGAAAATTCCGGGACTTTTTCCCTGAAAATTAGGTAATTGACCCCCTCAAAATCGGTAAAACCCTACACCCTACACCCTACACCCTACACCCCACACCCTACACCCTACCCCCACGAGAAACTTTTTGCCGCAAACCCTGTCTAGACATCCCGAGGATTGAGATGACTCATTTCCCAAGTCACATAGGTACCGATCGGACTCCAAATCAGGTAGGGTAGGAGTAGGATGCCCGCCCAAGAAGAAACAGGGAAAACCAAGAGCGCCAGAAGACAACCCAAGAAAAAACCCGTACCTCCGATAATCGTTCCCGCTTTGAGACTGCGTAGTTTACAGGTGACGGGAGTATAGGCACTAATAGTCAATTCCACCAACAGATAAAAAGCCATCAAAAACCAGCGATTAGCCGGTTGAGCTTCCCAGACTAAATAAGCAGAAATTGCGCCACAAATATAGATAATTGTCCAGATAAGAGGGATTAATCTTTCAAAGCTTAACCAATCGGGACGACGCAAACGCGCAAACCAACGCACATCGCGAGAATTGAGTAATCCCCCAGCTAAAGCTACCAAAAATCCCACGACACCGATAAGCAACCAAGAGGGAATCATGATTTTAAGCTATCCTCCGCTAATTTTGGCTTTGTAACCCGATTCAATGAGAATTTGTAGAATCTTTTGGCGATGATCTCCTTGGATCTCAATGGCATTTTCTTTAACTGTACCACCCGTCCCGCAAGCAGTTTTTAACTGTTTTAATAATTTCGTCAGAGTTTCGGTTTGGCATTGAAAACCTGTAACCATGGTAACGGTTTTTCCCGCACGACCAGAGCGGGAGGTTTGTACTCGCAAATTCTGCTGATTTGGGGGTAATTCAGGGATGGAACGCTCAAAAGCTTGAGAATTGCTTTGATCTCCAAATTCCTGATAGGCAATCCGGTTTTTTTCCTTAGATTTACTCATATAGCAATTATCATACTGGGTTTGGGGGTTTTTCAGTGACCAGTAAACAGTAAACAGTAATCAGTGAACTGAAAACTGGCATCTGATAACTGATAACTGATAACTGATAACTGATTCAAAGCTGACTGCTGATAGCTCTTAATTGGTTGGACTGGCAGCGCATTTGATTAAGTTCAGCTGCCGACATTCGATCGAGATGACCTAAAATCATATTAACTCGACCTTGGGATTTTAATTTTTCTCGATGTCGTGCCAAAAAATCCCAGTAAAGAAAATTAAAAGGACAGGCAAACTCCCCGACTCGTTCATTTTTTTTATACAGACAACCCCGACAATAATCACTCATTTTATCAATATAGTTGGCCGAGGAAGCGTAGGGTTTAGAAGCGAGAATTCCCCCATCGGCAAATTGTCCCATTCCCAGTACATTAGTCTGCATTACCCAATCGTAGGCATCGATAAAAACACTATGAAACCAGTTTTCAATCTCTTGGGGAGAGCAACCAAAAATTAAGGCAAAATTGCTCAAAATCATTAATCTTTGAATATGATGGGCATAACCGGTATTTTCCACCTGTGATAATACTTGTTTGAGGCAATTCATCTCGGTTTGGTTACTATCCCAAAAGAAAGCCGGTAAGGGTTGTTGATGCTCAAACCAATTATGATTAGCGTAATCTTCTCCCAAATAATGATAAATCCCCTGCATATATTCCCGCCATCCCAACACCTGACGGATAAATCCTTCGATGCTATTTAGGGCTAAATTATCTTTTTTATAGGCAATTTCTGCCCCTTGAATCACTTCCAACGGCGTTAGTAATCCTAGATTAAGATAGGGAGATAATAGGGAATGCCAGAGGGTTTCTTCTCCCGTTACCATCGCATCTTGGTATGGTCCAAAGTTGGGCAGACAATTAGTAATAAAATGCTCCAAAACCTGTAAAGCTTGTCTGCGGTTTACTGCCCAGGGAAAAGGTTTGATTTTTCCATATTTAGGAATATCTAAAGCTTCCACATCAGCGATAACCTGAAGGGTAATTTCATCGGGTTCAAACCAAAGAGGATCAGTTGTTTTTAATCCATCCTTGGGCGGTTTGCGGTTTTGTTTATCAAAGTTCCATTGTCCTCCTATGGGTTGATTATCCTCGATTAAAATCTGCCATTTTTTGCGACTTTCTCGATAGAAATCCTCTAGTAATAGTCTTTTACGAGATTTAGCCCAATTATTAAAATCTGTCCTAGTCCAGAGAAAGTGATTATTATCAATTAGGGTTATAGCACAGTCTAAATTGAGATTTTTGATTAATCTAAGAAAAGGTAAATCATTAGGCATCATGATCTGTAATTCTTTAATGCCTAATCGTTTAATCCAAGCAGATAAAATCGGCTCAAAATCTTCAGTAACTTCGTAGGTTACAGACCATCCTAAAGTTTTTAATTCTTCGGCAAAATGACGCATCGCCGACCAGATTAAAACTAATTTTTGCTGATGATAGGGTCTTTGTCGAATATGATTGTGGGATTCAATTAAAATAACTGGTGTTTCCTGTGAATAGGCTTGACAATTAGCTAAGGCCGCTTGTCCTGTCCATAATTGATCCCCTAAAATCCAAATACCAATGGTCATAATTATCTCATGGCCTCTACTATTCCGCCGTATTTTTTAGCCATAATATCCGCCATTTCCCGAGCAGAAAATTTACTGGCTTTGTCGATGCTGGGGGTAAATGTACCCGTAGGGGTTAAATAATGGGTAAATACCCCGACTTTTTTGCTAATAATCCACATATTTCTTGAAGTCAAAAATCAAAAAGGGGATGGGAAGTGGGGTGTGGGGTGTGGGGTGTGGGGAGTTTTCTCAGTGAACTGATAACTGATAACTGATAACTGATAACTGATTAGGTTTTTGTCCTAAGACTTTGGGCGCTTAGATAAAGTTGCGTCCATTCTTTGACCACTTGCGTGCGTTTACAGTTTAATTCGCCAGCGATTTCCTCAAGGGTTTTACCCGCTTTTAAGCCATCGATAACGCTTTTACCCGTGGGAGACAGGCCAGCATAGTAACTTTGCCATTGACTGAGAGTTAAGCCAAAATTATGCTCTTTCGGGCTGATTTCTAACCATTCAGCGATTAATTCTGTCCCTTCCTTGAGGGCAAAAACCTTAATCGCATGATAGCCAACTTTTTCCCGGAGACGATAAATCCGTTGGACGGGAATATTCATCGCCAAGGCGATCTCATCTTGGCTTTCGCCTCCTAGATAGAGATTAAACCAAGTCACCGCCTCCGGACTAACATTTTCCTCTAGATACTTGGCAAAACTCTCTTGAACTTTTGCCCGTTGAATTTGCGCTTCTTGACAAGTGCGTTGATCTTCGTAGGTAGCGATCGCATTTTGATCCAGTAAACTTAAGCTAGTTTCCCCCTCATCGCCACTAATTTCATCGGAGAGAATCCGGATCATTTCTTCCTGAGGCACATTAGTAATACCGCTTCTCGATTGACGACGGAGATAATTAACAAAACGATAGGCTAACAGGGGTTGATTGCGGATCGGACGCAGAGCGTATTCCTCTAGGGTGGCTAACAGCAGCTGATCACGAGTAGCTTGATCGTTGGTACAACGAGCGATCCATGCTAACTGGGATTGCAGATAGCGATCGCTATTTAACATTTCTTGAATAATTTCTTGCAAGACATCGGCCACCGCTTGCCGACGATCGCGACTTAAGGAAACCCAAGTGCGAATTTTTTGCCGGAGAGTGACACAAGCACCGAGACGATCAATCAGGTTACGATAGGCGCGGGTGGGATTAACTTTCAGATAGCGTTGCCGTAAAATTTGCCAAAGATAGACTAATCCCCGTTTAGCGATTTCTAAATCTCTCTCGTCTAAATTTTCCCAACGTTGGCTATCTTCACCGAGTAACCAATTGATAATGGTATCCCGTTGGCGATCGGTTAAGGAATCCTCTGTTTGAGAGAGGCGATCTTGCCATTGTTGCCTTAACTCGTCGATTATTGTCGTCATCGAAAAATTGAGTTCCAAACCCCGTCTTTTTAGGACGGCTTTAGTTTGAATATTAGCGCATTTACACGATATATGCTAAAACCTGAGCCATGGAGAAAGCCGATCGCTGCTAATTTTATCCAACACCCGACTAGAACGAACTAATCAATTAAGTCTTTGGCCAGATCAGGATTTAGTCGATTTATGCCCCCCGATCAAACCATACCAAGTAACGAAGAGCCACCCTAAAGCAAGCCCTGCAAACCTCGAACTCGGCAATCTAACATCCGAAATGGGATTTCCTCCTTTGGCAACGTTTGGAACTGGATGTGAAGAATAGAATCCTCGGATTAGAGTACAATCATCGCATCGGCTCAAATCGGATCGAGGGAAAGTTCCGATGGTTTGAGTTTCGCCATCATGACAGTCTCTTTCAGCAGCCAACTGGCGAAGTTGCCTGAGAAATGTTCGGCGAGGAATCGGCAAGTGTTATATAAGAAGCGAATTATAGTCATTTCAGATAAGTCTGATACACTCTAGACCAGTTAAACCCTTATGAACTCTGGCATTAATATTCTCAATCTTAATTGAAATGACTATAGAACACAATCTTCGGTGTAAGGACTTGATCGCTTAGGGGGTGATGGAATATTATAAGGATAGGTTTTTTCAGTGAGCCATTCATGCGGATGCGGAGGTTAAGTCCTTAAGTTTGATTACGGTTCGACCGAACGCTCAGTAACGTTCTTCTCGGCGATTTGTGACAAAGGGTATTGTGAACAGTTTCTTGGGTAACTAAGCCATGAAAGCCTTGTCCAGACTCCATTTGAAAAGCTATAGATCACAAGAAACCCAAGAAAGCTAAATTGATTCGCATCTGGCTTAAATATGAAAAAAACACTAAGATTACTGACTATTTTATTCATCTTCATACTGTCGCTAGTTATAACTGCGTACCCTGCTTTTGGACAACTAAAGGAAGGTAATTTAATTTGGACGACGAAAAAAGAAGACATATTTTATATTTTAAGAAGTAATAACACTGAACCATCTATATTTCTTGATATTCCAAAAACATTTAATATTGAGGAGAAATATGAGACAGGAATCAATCTGGTTAGTAGTGGGAAATCTATTTTTTGGCTGGATTATGATTATGAGTTTAAAGAAGGTAATGACAATAACATTTCCATGTATGTTTATAAGATGGACATTGATAGTTCTAAACCATCTGTTGTTGTTGATCTTTCTCAAAAAGCCGGGTCTCAAATAGTACGATGGCTTCCTAGTTCTTTAACGACAGACGGGAAGTTTCTTTTTTGGTTAGGACAAAATTTAGAGGGAAAGCCTTTTATTTATAGATCAGATATCAACGGGGATAATTTTTCCATGCTTTTTGAATTTCCCTATGAATCTACAACATTTAAACCTCAGATAAAACATTTAACAACAGATGGAAAATTTATTTATACACATATTGACGGCAATCTTCGTAATCAATCTGGCGGCTTCGGGAAGCCAACCGAACTTCTATTAAAAATAGAAATAAGCAATCCCGTTTTATTAGCCATTGATGCACTGTCGATTTTACGAAACTGGACAGGTGAAGGAGTTTTGTCCATTAATAATTATGAGGATACTTTATTAACAGATGGTAAGTTTTTATACTTTACTATTGGTTTACTTAATCCTAATTATGGCGACGGAATTGTTCGTTCTGATTTTGATGGACAAAATCCATCAATGATTGCTGAGCCTAAATATGGGACTGGTGTAACCAGTATGACTAATAATAAGAATTCACTTTTTTGGGTATTGCGATATTCTAAATTTTTCCAAATTAATCAATCAGCTTTTGATGGCTCATCAAAGTCTGTTTTAATTGAGGTTCCTGTTGAGGATAGTCTCTCTCATCATAGAAGTTATAACATACCATCAAGTATTGCTTTTGTATCGAATAATTATCTAAGCTCACAACTAATAATGGGAGTCGTCATTTTCTTGATAAGTTTGGCAATAATCTTAGGTTTATTATGGATTTTCTCAAAAAACCTATCAAACTCTGACATAAAACAGGAGGCTGAATCAGAAGCTTAAAGCAATCTAATTCGTTATCTGTTAACAATTTTTTTTCTAATTGAATAATCCAGAATCATTTGTAAAAGAGACTATGAAAGACGTATTTATTTGTCATACCAGTGAAGACAAACTCCTGATTGTGGAACCTTTAGTTTCAGGCTTAGAAAAAGCTGACATTACTTTTTGGTATGATCGGGCTGAAATTAAATGGGGAGATAGTATTACAGCCAAAGTAAATGAGGGTTTAAGAATCTCTCGTTTTGTGATCGTTGTCTTGAGCGAAGCTTTTCTAAACAAAAATTTTCCTAAGCGAGAGCTTTTTGCCGTCCTCAATCAGGAAATTTATTCCGACCAAACTAAGGTACTTCCCTTATTTTCAGATAATAAACAAAAACAAAAGGTATTAGAAAGTTTACCGTTACTCAATGATAAACTATACCAAACTTGGAACGGCAATGCAGATACAATTATTGAAGCTGTTTTACCTCACTTGTCAGAAAAAACAACGCTTAAATTTAAAGATCAAAAAAGCGTAAATGATTTTTTAAACAGAGATAAGTTGATTTCTGATAAAGGGGTTAGCTATAGCAAACTTCGCCAACTCCTAGAAGCACAAAGTTGGCTAGAAGCTGATCAGGAAACGATCAGGCTTCTTTATAAAGCTACCGATAAACCAGAATTTACATCAACCTCTCATTTTTCTGTTGTAAAAATTCCCAATGAGGCCTTATCATCAACTGAACTTAAAAGAATATCTGATAATGACTTAATTATTCTTGATAATCTTTGGAAAAAGTATAGCCACAACAAATTTGGTTTGTCCACTCAAGCTCGTATCTATGAACAAGAAGGGGAAGATTACTATGCTTTTGCGAATCGTGTCGGATGGCGAAAAAATGGACGGTGGTTAGGTTACAATGATCTGACTTGGCATTTGGACGCTCCAATCGGTCATTTACCTTGGCTACAGGGGAAAAAAGCATATCCCACAGAAAAGCAAATGAGAGACTTCCATTTTAGTGCTTGGACATTGAATTTAGGTGACAAACATTTTGCCGAAGATACTTTTATTTCAGTTCTCCAGCAAAAAGTAATCAGTATTCCTTTATTACAATTTTAAATTATGTCTCAAAAAATACCTAATTACCTTCGAGCGATCGCCAAATCTCTTGCTTCCGTAGTAGGCCCATTTGGAGTTCCTGTTGAGTTTGTCTTGAGTCTTTATGATGATCAAATAGAGAACTCCCGTGAGGCCAAACTAGATGCAATGATTGCCGAAGGTCAAAGCCTTACTCGTAAGTCTCTTGATGCTATCTTTGAGACAAAAACTGAAATAAAAGAATTACGAGAACAATTTATTTTAGGAATACAATTTTGTTTTACTATTCTTATGCAAAATCAAGAATTATTGCAAAATTCTGAAAATTTTGAAGATAAGTTTTCACTTTTACTTGATCGACAAAAGGAAAAACTTGAGGAAGCTGGTTTTTTGACCAAAGATGTTTTGGTAAAGGAATTGTCAGAACTTTACGGAGCAGATAGCGAACTATTTAAAGCAACTGTTGGGTCAGCAGGGTTTCCTTTAGCAACAATTCCTCAAAATCAAGCACCCAAAGTTATTGTCTTTCAATTTATTAATCGTTGTTATACTTTGAAACTTAACGATCAGTTTAAAATATTTAAAGCACTACATAAAGAAAATCCAAATAGTAAAGTTTTGCAATTGGTGAGTGCTTTGCTACAAGAAAAATCCTCAAACCAAATATAGCAGTTAAACATTTAATTTATGAATACTCCTTTTGAATCTTATTTAGGCTCTCTCAAAAATCAAATTATTAGAGATTTAATTTCTCTCTATGAATCTAACCCTTCTCTTTTTATTGCTATCATTTGGGAAGGGGGATTTTCTACAGCAAATTTGAGGAATGAACAAACTTTACGGATTATCATTCAAGACTTTATTTGTCAATGTAATTCTCTTAATATTCTGCAATTACGACAAGTATTCACCAAATTATGTGAAGAAAATCCAGGCTGTGAATCACTAAGAAAAGCGAGGAATTCACTTTATCAAAACTTTGATTACGTCAATAGCAACGAAGATTGCATCACTAAATACTTAGTAAAAGTCAAACCAAAACTTATCAGTCAAGGTTGCTCATCCATTTACAATGATATTATCTATGATGGCAAAGTTTTTAAACAAGTAGCTAAGGCAGCTAGTTTTAAAACATCAATTGGTGGTCTGCCAATGAGAGGAGAAGCTTTTTTTATCTTTTCCTATTTTTCTTCTGTTAATGATAACTCATTAAGAGAGTTTGCAACGAATTGTTTCAATTACGCCAAAAAAAACTCTAACTTTTCTAGTATTTTACAAACTGTTTTTAACTTGAAGATACCTACAAATATTTGTTTTTCTATCTCTATGACAAACTTCATAGATGAGAAAACAAAACAACAAATTACAGAGACAAATCCCTTTGAAGAAACGGTAGATCTTCTATGGTATATTGTACCAATTGTTTACACTCTTAATGAAAAGCAAGTTTATTTTTACGAAGAAGTGTTAGAGTCTAAACCTTGGGAGTTTTTCAGAGGTGAAATAGTATGGAAAGAACTCAGGAAAATTATCAAACAAACTTTAAGTGACTGAGATAAACAGTTAAACCATAATCAGGTAGAGAACTGGAGTTTCACTGGCACGATGGCCTCCAGTAAACTTATTGAGAACTTGATAACGTTTTATTATAAAATTCGGCCTTAACATTATCATTAAATTCAGGACTTTCTAGATAAGAACTAACTTCAATTACCCCAACTTTATTAATACTTTGTGGAACGTTTTCAAAAGTAATAATAACCTCAATAGGAGTATCTTTAATCAAAATATTGTCGGCTTGATAAGTGCCAGAATTACTGCCAAAATCCACTTTGGTTGCAATTAGTTCTTTGCCATCCTCAATGATTCGACTTCTATTGTTAGAATTATAATTTCCGTGTATATAGAGCTTGTTTTTATCTTGTGTACTTGTCACCAAAAGAGAACACTTAATATTTTGAAGTGTTGAAGAAATTGCTGATCTTTGGCATTCTTTGAACTGAAAAATTAAAGATTGGACTTTAACAATCTTATCCGTATTAAAAGAAGACGGCTCTGACACAGTTTCATTATCAGGTGCGAATGAAGCCGAGGGACTGGGTACATTTGAACCTTTTAAAGATTGATTTTCATCTTCAAGCTCTTTTATTTTTCTTTGCAAATCTTTGTTTTCCGACTCAAGTGTATTTAATTTTTCTGATAACTGAACTAAATCGGAATTGCTAGATTGCTGAAAAAAACTGGAAATCCATTCCTTAAATTTATAGCCGCCAAAAGCAGATAAGGGAATAGTTAAAACTAATAAAACAGAAGCAAATATTAGGTAATTTTTTCTTTGTTGTTTTTTAAATTCTTTATTCACTTGTCTGCGAACCTCCTCAATGTCATTATCCATTAACAAGTCAGATAATCCTAGTTCTTGAAGACTCTCTTTAACAGCATCAAGAGTGATAACCTCTTGATTATACTGTTTTCTATAGGAAAGTCGTTCAATCAATTTTTTAAACTCATCATCACTTAAACCATCCTTCAAAACCATAAGTTTTACCCTAAATTGTAATAAAAATAAATGTCTGTCATTATTCTGTATAACACTTTCTACGGTAACGATATGGGTCAACTTTCTGTATATCCATCTATTTTAGTGCAATCGCAAGAAAAATTTCCCCATATCATACCCAAAAGCGTGTTAGCCATAGCACATTGCCAAAAACCTTGTTTAACTAAATTCCTGACAATAGGCTGAAATAACACGAGTTTTCTGGTGTTATAACAACTATTCGTCAATCTGACCGCACCTCTTGACAAAAATTTACAATTATTCGACCCTTAGCGATCGCTATCGGGAGATAGAATGTGCGTGGTGCGTTACCCAAAATCGATCGGTGGAGCAGTAGGACTTGCATTAGACCTCGACCTAATATTATCTCAAGACCAAAAGTCTTTCTAGTTAAGGAATCTACCCGAATAAAAATTATTTTAATTGCCTCATATTTTTTCAGTGAAATTGAATTAGCAACGATAGATATACATTTCAGCTATCGAACTACTTAATTAGTATATAGGCTAAAAGCAAGCTGTGACTGGGTTATAATTTTTGAAGATGTCTATTAGGGAACGCACCCTACGGCGATGGCAATCTATAGTTTACATGTTTTCAAGGAGTGGAAGATAGCAGCCCTCGTTAGCTCCGGTAGCGGGCCTATCCATCTTTCCCTCACCGAGCGCGAGCGCTCCGGATTGCCGCTTGTCCACAGACGTTCTATGGTATTGAGGTCAGTACAGGGTATGTTCAGTAATTTATCTCGCGGGCAAAGGGCAGACCACGTCGGATCTTTTCTGGCTCGATTCGATTCGTAGCAGCTCGATTCTAATCCCACGGACTGGGCAATTACCTTTTGAGTTTCGTCAAGAGCTGGATAATGATAATCGTTTAAGATTTTTTCACTCCTCTCTCTCGTCAGAGATCCCGTCTCGATGTTAGTTACAGTTACAACGTACGCTTCCTTCAGCAGGTCGCGCAGGCGGGTGTAGTCCACCCCTCGTTCGGATTGCAAATCGTTGGATTGCAAATCGTTCGTCACTCGATTTTTCGCTGTATCCAGCAACCTCAACCCGCTGGTCTGATTTTGGAGTCCACAGGAAGCAAGAATTGCACTGCTAAAACCGACTGCGATCCATCTTAGAAATGCCTGCCGCAAAACCTTGAGCGCGTGGGGCAGTTGTTTTGGTTTATATGGAATCACGAGAGTCTCCTTAATGCGTAAATGTTCAGGGGTTTACGAGAGAATATCTGTACAACACTCTCCAGAGTAACGATATAGCACTTTTCACGTTACTGAGGTATCGACAAGTTTTGCCAACAAAGGGTTTAAGACCCTTGCCCATACCTTATTCTGATGAAAACTGCTATATGTAGAAACTTTCGGTATATCACCCCATTAACTAAATTTATGACAGTAAGCTGAAATAACGGAACTCTTCTAAAAGACTAGCTAAGATTTCTAGTTCTGACCGCACTTCTCCACAAAAATTTACAATTATTCGACGCAATTAATGGACTGTCTATAGAGCTATCGACTCGTTAGAAGTTTCTCCGGCGGGTTGGGGAGTGGAAAACCCCGTCAGGGATAGAAGCTGTCGTTTAGCGGTTTCCCGTTCGAGACGGTAACGGTTCAACTGAATCTCTAACTGTTCTCGTTGGGCGATTCTTGTTAGATAGGTTTCGGTGGATGAACCGCCCAGACGGTAATCTATCTCGGTAATCCTGGTCAAGAGGTCATGATTGGACAGTTGGGCTGATATCGCCCGTTCTCGATCGCCGGCGGTTTCGTAGGCGATCAGGAGGGTAAGATATTTTCTCACAGGGCGATCGCATTCTTTCCTAGGGTGTGTTCCCTGAAAACATGACAATTTCAAGGTTAACCAATATTTGGGAATGCACCACCCCTACCATTTATAATTGGGGAACATTTTCCTGTTCATAATTTTCTATTAATATTCCCAAAATTTCCATTAAAGAAGCAAGAGGATGATTTTCATTTTCTCCTATTTCATCTATCAAATTATCTAACATAATTACTAATTGTTCATATTCTGATTCATTGCGAGGGATAAAGAGTATTTGCTTTAAGTTTGTCCAAGCTTGCCGTGTTTTCTCTATATCTATCGTCGGCATTTTTTTACTCCTTCCATTTGTTTTTGTCGTATTCAGAATGAGTTAAAACTTCTCGAATATAAATTTTTTGTCGATTGTAATGAATCGCTGCTATTAGTCTAATCTTATTTCCACCTTGGAACCCCCTAAGCTACATCTACATACTCACAGATCGACAATGATTCAGGAACAGTTAATCCATCTTCTTTTAAGCCTTCCAAATGAAAAATTATTGCCTCAGCAATTAATTGTTTAACTTCTTCTAATGTTTCTGCAACCGCAACACAACCGGGAAGATCGGGAACATAAGCACCGTAGCTATTTTCTCCTTTTTCAATAACAACTGCATATCGCATTATATTTTGTCCTCCTCAATTTGAGCTTGTCGCCATATATTTTTAAGAGTCCCAATAGGAACATCAACGCTGGATTTCCCCGATACCGTTACCGTACCAGATTTTGAAGGATGTTTATACTGCCTATGACTTCCTCGTGTTCTAGCAAGATACCAGCCATCCGCTTCTAACACTTTAATCACTTGTTTGACTTTCATGATTCTGGATTTTAACACAATCACATCGCCTCGCAGTGCCGTGTCCTCGTAGTTTGGGTTGAGCGAAAACGTATCAATTCGATTGTCTAAGCGAAACCCAACACCCCGAAGGGTCACTCCGGGTTAGGTTTCCTTACGTCAACCCAACCTGTAATTGAGGGAGGTACTTTATTCTTGGCTACAATGACCAACAAAGCAAAGATTTGAGCTATCACCACTACAATCAAATCACTACTCACCCGCAACAGACAAAGCCATAAATCCCGAAAATATTCCCGTTAATTAGCTTTAACTTTCTGCACCATTGTATCGGCAGTGGTAGTAGAAACCATGGCCGCCATAACTTGTTCTGGGGAAACCGTAAAAGGTAAACGATGAATGTCCGAATTAGGCTGACAGGCAATTGCGGCCGCGTGGCGCAATTGGGCAAGGGAAACATCTTTTAATCCTAAATCCTCTAGGGATTTCGGTAAACCAATTTGTTCATAAAACTGGATTAGTTGCCCCCGGGCCGATACTGCCAATTGATTGCCCAAAACTATTTCCTCTAGACGCAATTGGGCGAGAATGCCGTAGGCGACTTTTTCCCCGTGCAGGGCATGATGGCAAGCGGGAATATGGGTTAAACCATTATGAATTGCATGGGCGGCCACGGTACGACAATTAGCGCCCCCTAAACCACCAATTACTCCGGCTAATAAAACGGTGGCATCCACTACCTGTTTCCAGTCCTCCCCGCCGATATTTTCCAGGGCTGCCGGGGATTTTTGGAAAAGAATATCCCGCAAAACCCGGGCCTGTTGGACGGCAGCAATGATCAGGGTTTCTGTGGAATGACCGCTACTGACGGAAGCTTCGTACCATTTAGCGATCGCATCGCCAATACCGGCGATTAAGGTTCTTTTCGGGGCAGTTTGGATAATACCGTAATCGAGAATTAATAAATCCGGACAACGGGCTAGGGACAGATCGTAAAGAAACGCCCCCGCGTCGGAATAGACGTTAGATAGGGCTGTCCAAGCGGCACAGGTAGCGGCGGAGGTGGGAATCGTGGCGATCGGCAAATGGCACTGATGGGCGAGTAATTTGGCCGTATCGAGGGCCTTGCCGCCACCTACACCGATGATAAAATCTGCCTCATGACTCTTGACAGATGCCTTTAAATATGCTAGGGAATTTTCCGAACAATCGGGGGCGTAACTGTGATAGCTAGGAGTGAGATTTTTCAGGGGAGATGACAAAAAAGCTAAATTGCGATCGCCGCCCACCACCAGGGGACGTTTGCCCAAATCCGCTAACTTGCCGGTGGATTCTTCTAGGGCATTGTCACCCCGAATCACTTGTGCGGGGGCGATTAACAGGGGCAAAACAGCGACAGCATTGGACATTTTTTGACAACCTCAAGGATTATTGGCTAATTTTAGCGAAACTTTCGGGAAAAAGCTGTAGTTCAGGAGTATTATCCCCCGGGGCGGAGAAGGATTTTTTAATCTGTCCCAGGTACAAAGGAGCGGATAAACCGGGCTGAGGATGAACCAGAGTGCGAGCGCTAATGATAAATTGATTATTACCGCCAGCACCGGCGCGACCGGAGGAAAACAAGTCACTAGCGGCTTGTTTTAGGGTTGCTTCCACTTGCTCGGGAGTAACAGTATTGGGCAGGGAGATAACAGCTTGATTAGCTCCGTTATCATAGACAAGGGAGAATCTCACCGCCCCCGGAATTTCTGTACGGGTAAATAATCCTAACCCAAGACCGAAAATCCCCACCGTCAACACAGCCATAAAGCTAGTGACACCGACGAGACGAAAGCGGATTCCCCAACCGACGAGAAAAGCGATAATCGTGAGTACCAAAAAAACCAGCGTGGCAATACCAGACCATTGGATGTATTTGGCGAAGTTCAGGGGAATGTCCATATTTTCTATAATACTAATTCTATGAAAACGGTTAGCATAAACCATTGTACCTATCCTGTTGTCGAAACTTTCCATTCTGTGCAGGGCGAAGGCTTTTGGACGGGAAGCAATGCTTTTTTCCTCCGTTTGGGAGGTTGCGATGTCTATTGTCCTTGGTGCGACCAAAAAGAGTCTTGGAATGCCCACCGTTATCCCCAACAATCCCTGCGGGAATTGGTAGAGATGGCAAAAGGGGCTAACCCCGCTATGGTGGTGATTACCGGGGGTGAACCTTTGATGCACAATCTTGATCCTTTGACCAGGGAATTAAAAAATCAGGGTTTACGGGTACATTTAGAAACTTCTGGCGCTCATCCTTTTACTGGGGTTTTCGATTGGGTGACTTTTTCTCCTAAAACTTATAAAATGCCCGATCCTAGTATTTATGCACGGGTAAATGAGTTAAAAATTGTCGTGGCTCATCCAGAGGATTTAGACTGGGCAGCTATGCAGGAAAGTAAGTTATCGGAAGGGGTGATTAAATATCTACAACCCGAATGGAATACAGCAGAAAGCAAAGAGTTAGTCTTTAATTATGTTCTTCGGCATCCCCAATGGCGTCTCAGTCTCCAAACCCATAAGTTTTTAGGAGTCCGCTAACTGATAACTGATAACTGATAACTCAGGTTAACTAACTATTTTTCGCCTCTAATTTGGTTAAACGACTTTTAAGTTCCTGATTTTCCTGTTTCATTTTTTCTAATTCCTCGCGAATTTCCTGAATTGCTTTGTCGGAACCTAATTTTTTCTGGACTTTTTGTACTGCTTCCTCCGCTACACGACGGACGCGACCATCGGGAGTTCGATCGCTCAAAGCTTGTAAAATAGCGATAGCTTTGGCATTTTCTATCTGTCCTAAAGCGTTACACACTGCCACCTGCGTCAAGAAAAAAGTTTCCTTAGCAATGGTTTCTAAACGTTCCAAAATTACGGTTAATTTATCCGTGGTTTGTCCCGAAGAAATCGCTCCCAGGGCGCGGATAGCTGCTAATCTCAGGGGTTGAGGCGTGCCTAAAGCCGTGTAGGTCAAAATTGACTCTAAAGCCGCCAGCGAGGTTTTTAACTGGCTTAAACCGCCAATTGCGCCCGCTCTTACTACCTCATTCCACCCCTTTCTTAACTGTAAAATATGATTCAGCAGGTCAATAATTTCCCCTTCTTTATTTTGCAATTGTCCCACGGCCATGGAGCCTAATCCTCGCGCCGCGGCCGCTTCCACATAATAACTAGCATCTCCAGCTTCTAGTAGGGATTTAAGCGCATCATAACTATCTAAGGTTTTAATTTCACTTAATCCCTCGACAATTGCCCGACGTACTTGTGCTTTTTCATCTTTTAACCTTTTAATTAAAGCAGTAACTGCCTGATCTAAACCAAGAGTTGCTAACTGTTTGGCCACCTCCACACGCACACCCCAAAAAGGCTCATTTTCTAGGGATGTCCCTAAAGCTTCGATCGCTTCTAAACCGCCTTTTTTAGCAATGGCTATGGCTGCATAGATACGGGAAATCGGATCGGGATCCTGTTGTAATTGCGCTTTTAATTCGCCGATGGGATACTCAAGAGTGACGGTTTTGAGGAAATTATTACCCCGATCGAACTTGACAAAATCGGGCTTTTGTGCTAGGGGAAAATAGAAACTTTGTTCTTTTTGGTGAATCCGCAGATTGTAGGTAAGGTCTTCAGAGTTGAGATAGGCAAAAGCGACGGGAATTTTCAAGTCGAATAGTTCCTTTTCATCCTGAGTTTGGGTGACAGTTAATTGGGCTAAATTATTCTCATTGTCCCAACTGTAAGCGACCTTATAATCGGGATGACCACCGCGATAAACGTACTGATCAAAGAGGAATAATAAATTGTAGCCAGTCGCTTTTTCGATCGCCCGTAATAAGTCCACGGTTTCTACGGTTTTATGGGCATTATCCCGCACAAAAGTATGAATCGCTTTTGCAAATAAATCTTCCCCTAAAATAGAGCGGATCATGTGATAAACACAAGCAGCTTTTTCGTAGAGATGACAATCATAAAGTTCGATCGCTTCTCGATAAACATGAGTAACAATCGGACGACGATAGCGGGAAGCATCTTCTTCTAAATAACTTCTTACTTCCCCTAATAAATAATAACTAGCATCAGCTTTTCCGTATTCCGATTCTGTCCATAAAACCTCAGAATAGGAAGCCATTCCCTCTTTAATCCAAGCGTGAGACCAGTGTTTAATCACCAGTAAATCACCGAACCATTGATGAGCTAATTCATGGGCAACTAAGCTTTCTGTCCAAGTATAATCGATGCTGGCTCTTTGATCAATTAAACAACGATCAGTTAAAATTGTGGTGGAAGTATTTTCCATCCCACCAAAAATAAAATCATCTACGCAAACTTGTGCGTATTTAGGATAGGGATAGGGATAACCAAACTTTTGGCTAAAAAACTCGATCATGCGGGGAGTTTTACCCATACTTCTTTGGCCCTCTTCTTCCCGTCCTTTTTCCACATAATAAGTGACAGGAACACCATTCCATGAGTCCCGTAATTCGGCAAAATTTCCCACCGCAAGAGTCATTAAATAGGTGGGATGAATTTGCTTTTGTGACCAGTGATAAATTCTGTCCTCACCAACGGTTGCCACCGAGATTAATTCCCCGTTAGAAATAGCGATATAGGGTTGGGTAATTTTAACCCGAATTTCGGAAGTGACTAATTGGCCAGGGTAATCAAAACAGGGAAACCAAAAGCGAGAATCTTCCTCTTCTCCCTGGGTCCAAACTTGCATTGGTTTGTCGGGATAATATTCGTCGGGGGCGATAAAATATAATCCCCGTTGTGGTTGCTTAACCTGATAGTTAATCGTCAGGATAATCGGTTTATCGGTGGTGGGTTGTAGCAGATGAATAGTCAGGAGAGAACGATCATAGTCAAAGGGTTGACTGATACCTTCAATGAACACAGAATTAATATTTAAATCCACCGCATCCAGGATTAAACTGCTAATTCCCTGACGAATGGGGGTGAGGGTAATCTGACAGCTACCCTCAAAACTTTGTCCAGGAATATCAATAATTAAATCGAGAAAAATATGATTAACTTGTCCGGGTCGATCAGGGTTATAATGGGGTTTAGCCCCCGGTAATTCAAAGGGTTGACGCTGATTATTTTCCGTGTCGATGGTGAGATGAGACATATTAGCCCTAACTTGCTGATTTTTGTCCAGTAAACTTAAATTAACACGATCGGTCGTCCCTTTCCTTGCTAACAATAATCCCACCCCTATGAATCTCCCCTCCTTTCTCTGGTTATGGAAAATTGCCGCTTGGTCGATGGGATTTACCCTCTTTGCCTATTTTTTACTGGCAGTTTCGGGGGTAAACATGGGTTATCGACGACTTGCGGGCCAATCTCGACCGAAATGGTTAAGACCCTTTCATCTCCTCAGCGGCCTGATCATGGTTGCTTTGGTCTTAATTCTGCTGGGAATCGGATTAGTGGGAACAATCGGTCATTATGGCAGTTTAGGCCACTCTTCCCACCTGATAGCGGGTTTATCGGTGGTTTTTCTGGTTTTTGTTTCGGCAATTACCGGACTGAACATTACAACTCGTCCACCTCTAGCGCGGTCTCTCCACATCGGCACTAATCTTTTATTGTTTCTGGGTTTTCTTTTTGTTACCCTAACAGGATGGGATGTGGTCCAAAAATATCTACAATAAAAATAGTCGGCGATCGAGTGGAGACTGTTCGATCAAGAAAAACTAGCCATCTCATCCCGAAAAATCGCTTTTTAGTGACAGAATACTCACCCCCAAATCATTATGCAAACCGTCGAATCACAAGCTATTAACACGATGTCAGTGCCAAAAAAAGGGCTACCGGTAACAATTATTACTGGGTTTCTTGGTAGTGGTAAGACTACTCTTCTCAATCATATTCTCAGCAATCAACAGGGATTAAAAACTGCTGTTCTTGTCAATGAATTCGGTGAAATCGGTATCGATAACGAACTGATTATCAGCAGTGATGACAGCATGGTAGAATTAAATAATGGCTGTATTTGCTGCACGATTAACGAGGATTTAATTCAAGCAGTTTATAAAGTTCTCGAACGTCCCGAAAAAATCGATTATTTAGTCGTAGAAACCACGGGATTAGCCGATCCTTTACCGGTAGCTTTAACCTTTTTAGGGACGGAATTACGCGAAATGACCCGTTTAGATTCCATTGTCACCATGGTGGATTGTGCCAATTTTAGTCTCGATTTATTCAACTCGCAAGCGGCCTTAAGTCAAATCACCTACGGTGATATTATTGTTCTCAATAAAACCGATCTAGTGGATGAAGCAGATGTGGATTCTTTAGAAATAAGAATCCGGGACATGAAGGAAGGAGCAAGAATTCTTCGCACTAGCAAAAGTCAAGTCCCTTTACCCTTAATTCTCAGCGTCGGACTATTTGAATCGGATAAATATTTCGACACAGAAGAAGAACACCACGACCATGATCACCACGACCACGATCACGACCATTGCGATCATGATCACGACCATGATCACCACCACGATCACGATCATGATCATCACGACCATTCCAATCATTTAGAGGTGGATGGATTTACTTCTATTTCCTTTGCTAGTGACCAACCTTTTTCGATTCGGAAGTTCCAATATTTCCTCGATAATCAGTTACCAGAAAGCGTTTTCCGCGCTAAGGGTATTATCTGGTTTGATGAAAGTCCTAAACGTCATATTTTCCACCTTAGTGGTAAGCGTTTCACTCTCGAAGATGACGAATGGAAAGGTACTCCCAAAAATCAGCTAGTTCTTATCGGTCAAAATCTCGATCATGAAACCCTAAAAGAACAGATTAACAATTGTCTCAGTTTACCTGCTGTCAATCGCGGTAAAGGATTTGGCAAATAAACCCCGCTTTGTAAATCTACTAAGTTGGGATTTTTAAGGGGAAACTCTCTGCTAAAGTCGGGCGTTACTTTCGATTTTTTCCCTCAATCCAAGCTTTTGGGGGGTTCTACCCCCCAAACCCCCCGTTGGGGGCGTGGCGCCGCCCCCAAACCCCCCGCGCATTAGCTTTTCGGTGGGATGCTTACAGGCAGCTGCTGATCTATTTGTCATCATCTAAAAGTCACCGATAATTGCTGATTGTCGGTATTTCTGCCTTCCTAACTCCTGACTCTAAGGACAATTTTTTGATTTTTACAAGAGGTCTATTGACCTTCTTGAGGTACTTTTCCTCCTAAAGATTCCACGATCGAGCGAGTATTTTCCCTGAGCATTTTTACATAACTATCCCCTCTAGTACCCACCGCACCGATCGAATCAGAATATAATTGTTGTGGTGCTAATTTCACCCCCGCTTCTTCGGCTACAGTGGTAATTAAAGCGGGATTAATAGTCGTCTCGGCAAAGATAGCAGCAACCTTGAGATTTTTAATAGCATCGGCTAAATTTTTCACCGTTTGGGCGCTTGGTTGTTCTTCGGTACTAATACCAATTAAAGTTCCCGATACTTTTAAACCATAGGCATGAGCATAATACTGAAAAGCGTCATGAGTGGTGACTAATTGTCTTTGGGAAGGGGGGATAGTTTCAATAGCCACAGTAATCCAGCGATCAAGATTTTCTAATTCTGCGATTAATTGGGCGGCATTTTGGGTAAAAATCTCTTTATCTTCGGGACTTAATTCAATCAATTGATCTCGGATTTTTTCCACCATGATTATACCATTTTTTGCTGAACCCCAAACGTGGGGATCGGGGACTTTCTGCCCCTCTTTTTCCAATTGTAAAGGCTTGATTGCTTCTCCCACAGCCACTTTTTTAGCTTTAATTCCCGTAGAATTGATCATTTTAATTAACCCCGGTTCGAGATTATAACCGTTATAGAGAATTAAATCGGCTTTTTCTAAAGCCACACTATCGGCGGGAACTGGTTCATAAACGTGGGGATCATCCCCGGGTTTTAAAATGTCTTGATGGTCAATTTCTTCACCGCCCACTCGTGCGGTTAAATCGGCGATAATTGTGCTAGTGGAGATTACCTTGGGTTTTTGGTTATCAGTAGTATTAACCGAGGCATGACAAGCAACCAATACCAAAAATAAACAGGATAAAATTAGTTTTTTCATCGAGAAATAGAGATGAGGGTTTAGGGGTTAGAGATGAGGGTAAATGGCATTGATATCTATCTTGATTTTTTTCCTGACTAAAGACTCCTTTTACCATTAAAATAGAGAATAGAGAAGGTGTAAATTGAAGAGATATGGATAACCAAGCCCCGATTAAACTACCGAAAACCAGCGAATCCGACCACCTCAAGCGCATTCGTCACACCACCTCCCATGTGATGGCCATGGCGGTGCAGAAATTATTCCCGAAAGCCCAAGTTACTATCGGGCCTTGGACTGAAACCGGATTTTACTACGATTTTGATGTGCCGGAACCTTTTACCGATAAGGATCTCAAGGACATCAAAAAAGAGATGGTCAAAATTATCAATAAAAAACTGCCGGTGATTCGCGAGCAAGTTTCTCGGGAAGAGGCGGAAAAGCGCATTAAAGCGATTAATGAACCCTATAAGCTGGAAATTCTGGCGGGAATTCAAGAACCCATCACCCTTTATCATCTTGGTGACGCTTGGTGGGATTTGTGCGCCGGTCCGCACCTAAGTAATACAAGTGAACTAGACCCGAAAGCGATCGAATTAGAGACGGTAGCGGGTGCTTATTGGCGCGGGGATGAGAATAAAGCCCAATTACAGCGCATTTACGGCACGGCATGGGAAAATCCCCACCAATTAGCCGAATACAAGCGCCGTAAGGAAGAAGCACTCAAACGGGACCATCGCAAATTAGGCAAAGAATTAGGTTTATTTATTTTCTCTGATTCTGTCGGGCCGGGGTTGCCTTTATGGACACCGAAAGGCACTTTAATTCGTTCTTTGTTAGAAGATTTTCTGAAAAAAGAACAGTTAAAACGCGGTTATTTACCCGTAGTTACTCCCCATATTGCTCGCGTCGATTTGTTTAAAATTTCCGGTCACTGGCAAAAGTACAAAGAAGATATGTTTCCCATGATGGCAGACGATGAGGAATCTGCTAGTAAAGAAATAGGATTTGTCCTCAAACCGATGAACTGTCCTTTTCATATTCAAATCTATAAAAGTGATTTGAGATCCTATCGGGAATTGCCGATGCGTTTGGCAGAATTCGGGACAGTTTATCGTTACGAACAATCGGGAGAATTGGGAGGATTAACTAGAGTTCGCGGTTTTACCGTCGATGATTCCCATTTGTTTGTCACTCCCGAACAATTAGACAAGGAATTTTTAAGCGTTGTTGATTTAATTTTGACGGTGTTTAAGAGTTTACAATTAAAGAATTTTAAGGCGCGATTGAGTTTTCGTGACCCCGAATCGGATAAGTATATCGGTTCCGATGAAGCTTGGGAAAAGGCACAATCGGCGATTAGAAAAGCGGTGCAAACTTTGGGGATGGATTATTTTGAAGCCCCCGGAGAAGCGGCTTTTTATGGTCCAAAATTAGACTTTATTTTCCAAGATGCCCTCGAAAGAGAATGGCAGTTAGGAACGGTACAGGTAGATTATAATTTACCCGAACGTTTTGAATTAGAATACGTTGCCGAAGATGGTAATCGTAAACGTCCGGTGATGATTCATCGCGCACCTTTTGGTTCTTTGGAACGTTTAATCGGTATTTTAATCGAAGAATACGCGGGGGATTTTCCTCTTTGGTTAGCCCCTGTCCAGATACGATTATTACCGGTTAGTGATAGTCAATTGGATTACGCTAAAGAGGTGACAGCGAAAATGCAGTTGTTAGGAATTCGGGCCGAAACCGATACCAGTGGCGAACGTTTGGGTAAAATGATTCGCAATGCTGAAACCGCAAAAATTCCCGTGATGGCAGTGGTGGGGGCAAAAGAAATGGAAGGTAATAGTTTAAGTATTCGCACCCGTGCCACGGGCGATTTAGGAGTAATTAGCGTCGAGGAAGTGGTGGCAAAATTAGAAAGTGCCATCCAAAATCACGGTAATTTTTAAGCGTTTGCTTATCTAATTCTATGGGGACAGAAAATATTTCTGTCCCAGTATTTTTGATCAACCCGGGAGATTTTTCGGGTGCATCTGATATTTGTGACTTTCTCTCACTTATGGTGAGCAGCAGCAGTTATTCAAAGAGGGCGAATGCAATTCGCCCCTACAATAATATTATTGCGCCAATAGTAGGGGCGCACCGCGTGCGCCCTGTAATATAGATATTTCTACAAAATTGAGATGCACCCGATTTTTCCTGATTATCCTTTAGGTATCATCATCTTTTTGAAAGGGATTTTCCCCAATCCCCAGTCCTTTTTTGCTCTGTTTTAAGTCTTTCCAGAGGGCTTTAATTTTTTGGTAGGCTTCTAGAGAACTGATTTTGCCCCCGGTTTCCAGATTACAAATAAAACTGACTTTTTGGGCAAATTCCTGTAAATTGGCGTTAAATAGCAAGTTTTCTGGCTTAAATTCCCCATAGTAGGGCGCGCGAGGATAGAGAAAATCCTCCTTGCGGCGATCGGGGAGATTCGGGTTATCATCGTTAGGAGGATTCTGGTTCATAGGGCGATGGCGGGTAATTTTGCGGAATTTCTTTAGATTTTTCGGTAATGGTAATGGGAGATAATATCAGTTGTTGGCTATGATTGAGGATTTAAGTAAAAACTTGGCTGATTCGCCAAAAATTGACACTTAAATCGTGACACTTTTTGGTTATAGGTTAAGATTCGGTCGCAAAATGTTGACAGTTATCTTTAAGCAGCAATTATACATTATTTTTTCTCAACAATCATCTCCCTGATGATCTAAATTTTTTATCTAGGTTGATCGCCAAAATTTGCTGCTGCCGCTATCTGATTAACCATCGATTTTCGTTTATCAATTGCCGAGGATGATAACTATGGAAAAACTCTATGAAGGCAAGGCCAAAATTCTCTATCAAACCGATGATCCCGATATTCTCCTTACTTATTACAAAGACGATGCCACCGCTTTTAATGCCCAAAAACGCGGGCAAATTGTCGGTAAAGGGGAAATTAACTGTACTGTCTCCACTGCCCTATTTCAATGGTTAGAATCCCTAGGAATACCTACCCATTATATTGATCGCCCTAGTTCTAGGGAAATGCGCGTCAAGGCGATTAAAATCATTCCCTTGGAGGTAGTAGTCAGAAATATCGCCGCCGGGAGTTTGTGCAAGCAAACGGGATTAAAGGAGGGGAAAATTTTACCTTTTCCTCTTGTAGAATTTTACCTCAAGAATGATGCTTTAGGCGATCCTTTGTTAACGCCCGATCGCATAAAAGTGATCGATATTGCCAGGGAGGAGCAAGTCAATCAGTTACGAGATTTAGCCCTGAAAATCAATCAATATCTACAAGAATTTTTTGATAAGTGCCAGATTATTCTCGTCGATTTTAAGTTAGAATTTGGAGTTGATAAAACGGGCAAAATTTATCTAGGTGATGAAATTAGCCCCGATACCTGTCGTCTCTGGGATAAAACCCAAGAGGATGCCCAAGCGCGTATTCTCGATAAGGATCGTTTTCGTCGCGATTTAGGAGATGTGGAAACTGCCTATCAACAAGTACAAGCAAGAGTTTTACAACAGATAGAGAGTTTATAACTGTGGGGTGTGTTAGCGAGCGCGTAACGCACCTTAATTGAGATTAGCAATTTAATAATTTATGTCAAGAAGAATTATCGGGTTAACAGGGGGAATAGCCTGTGGTAAATCCACGGTTTCCAATTATTTAGAAAATATCTACAAAATTCCTGTCCTTGATGCGGATATTTATGCCCGGGAAGCAGTGGAAAAAGGTTCGGCAATTTTAGAGAGAATTTTTGTGCGTTATGGCAGAAAAGTTAAAACTGAGGATAATTCCCTTAATCGCCAACAGTTAGGAGAGATTATTTTTAATAATCCCCAGGAAAAAATCTGGTTAGAAAGTCAGATTCATCCCTACGTTAGAGAATGTTTTAATCGGCATTTAGAGCAGTTAGAAGCCCCGATAGTTGTTTTTTCTATCCCTTTATTGTTTGAAGCCAAATTAACCCATTTAGTCACAGAGATTTGGGTGATTTCTTGCAGTTTCGAGCAACAAATTCAACGCTTAATGACTAGAAATAACTTAACTAGGGAACAAGCGATCGCTCGGATTAATAATCAAATGCCTTTAGCCGAAAAAATTGCCTTAGCTGATATTGTTTTGGACAATTCCGGGGATTTAGAAGCTTTATATACCCAGATCGATCGAGCTATACAATAGGGATTAATTTTAAAACAACCAGGCAAATTTTCCCACCCCGAATTTTACATAGAGAATAATTGCCAAAACCAATAAAAATAGAAAGCCAATAATTAATAAATAGTCTTTATTGGTTAAGATTGATTCCTGTAAAAATGTGCGATCGGGATCACCAGAGAAAGCTTTAGCTTGTAGAACTACCTCTAATTTTTGCGATTTAGCCATAGCGTTTAGAATTAAAGGTACAGCGATAGAAGCGTAAATTTTTCCTTTTTGCAGCCAACCCATTTTTTCTATTGCTAATCCTCGTAATCTTTGAGCAGAAATAATCGATCGAGATTCTTCTACTAGGAGAGGAAATAAACGCAGGGTAGAGGAAAAAATAAAGACTATTTTGTAGGGAATTCTGGCTTTAGTTAAACTCACCATCATCTGATTTATATCAGTGGTAAAAATAGCGAGGGGAATAATTAAAACCATGGTGAGAGTTTTAAAGATCACATTTAAACCGTAGAGGGTTCCCTCCACAGTCATTTGAGCAGAACCGACAGTTAATAAGGGAGTTAATTCAGTTTTTCCTGTTAAAGCTTTTACCTGTTCCACATTAAAAAATCCCATGGTAATTAATAAGAATAGATAAAAAGGAGCCATGAATTTTAAAATGGTGAGGAGATAAGACCATTTTACCCCAGCCCAGAGACAAGCTAAAGCGACAATAAGAGTTAGCAAACCGCCAGCGAGGGGACTTTCCCAAGTAAAAGCGATAAGAGTAACCACGATCATCATGGTTAATTTTGTCCGAAAATCTAGGCGAGTAAAAGGAGAATCTCGATCGACGGTTTGCCAGTTAAATGATTGCATAATTAGGAAAAAAGTTAGTAAGTAGCTAGGTGTTAAAAACTGTCAGATGCCCCCCTTATAGGGATCCCCCCGCCTATCGGCACCCCCCTTATTAAGGGGGCTGTCCTTTAGTCACATCTTTCTTAACATTTCAAACCTTTGTAGCACAAGGCTTTCAAGACTCGGTTAACAATTTGTAATATTCCTTGTTGACACCCTTACTGACAAAGAAAAAACTGAAATCAAGTCAGGATAAGG